>JANNWD010000463.1:0-1718 GCA_031408315.1 Bacteroidota bacterium | reverse complement strand
GGGATGCTGAGCACGCCGGCGGCGAGGTTGAGGACGGTGCTGGCAGTGCCGTCCCCCCAGTTGATCGTCACGGTGTGCCTATCGAGCGTGCCCGGATCGATGAACGTGCCCGACAGCGTGGTGCTACCGTTCTCGTTGATCGTGGTCGCGTTGAGGCTCAAGCTCACGTTGGACGGAGCAACATTATTGACTGTTACAGACGTGCTGCCGGAGGCGATGCCGGTGTCGTCGTCGGCGACGGTCACGCTGATGGTGTAGTTATCCAAAGCGGTGGCGTTGCCGGGAGAAACGCCGTCGTCGAGGTAGGTGTGGCTCGTGGCCGGGATGCTGAGCACGCCAGCGGCGAGGTTGAGGACGGTGTTGGGCGTGCCGTCGCCCCAAACGATGGTGACGTTGTGCGAATCGAGCGAGCCCGGATCGCTGAAGCTGCCCGATAGCGAGGTGCTGCTGTTTTCGTTGATCGAGGTCGCGCTGAGGTTCAACGCCAGATTAGATGGGGCGACGTTGTTGACTGTTACAGACGTGCTGCCGGAGGCGACGCCAGTGTCGTCGTCGGCGACGGTCACGCTAATGGTGTAGTTGTCCGAGGCGGTGGCATTGCCGGGCGAAACACCATCGTCAAGGTAAGTGTGGCTCGTGGCCGGGATGCTGAGCACGCCGGCGGCGAGGTTGAGGACGGTGCTGGCAGTGCCGTCCCCCCAGTTGATCGTCACGGTGTGCCTATCGAGCGTGCCCGGATCGGTGAACGTGCCCGACAGCGTGGTGCTGCCGTTCTCGTTGATTGTTGTTGCGGACAGGTTTAGGCTTAAGTTCGACGGCGCAACGTTTTGGACAGTCACATTGAGGCCGACGCCAACAGAGCCCGCGGCTAGACCCAGAGTAACGACTTGATCATCTCCGCCGCCATTCTGGGCGATGCCGTTGGAGCCCACGTTGTATACAAACGGAACCAGTCCGTTGAAGCCAACCGGGCCGCTGAATGTGTTGTGCAAAGGCGTTCCATTGGTCAATTCGGTGTCCGTAATCACCAGACCCGAGTTGATGAGGGCCTGGGTTTGATATTGAGTACTGCTGGCGACACTTCCGATTGTGAACGAACCAGGGAGTTGCAGCCATGAGTATGGCGTACTCGATCCGGCATCCGTGAGATTCACTAGGCTTCCGCCATTATTGATGAAACTCTGGATATCGCCGCTGCGCGCTGTCAGCGTAATTCTGTCAGTGGAGCTAATGCCACCGGAGGTATTTGAATCATTGCTGGGAATGTAAATTAACGCAAAATTATTGAAGTTCACGGTGCTGATGGCGGCACCGGTTACCACAGTGGGTGCCGGAAACCCAAGTACACTGATGGCGCTATTGATGGCCGAAAGAGCAGTGGTGGATGCACCGACAACAAGAATGCCAGTTTGTCCGTTGTTCGCGTTGTTATACGTGTAATTGACCATCTGCTCGATAAACTTCCATCCATTCTGGTTGGTGCCGCCAGAGAAAGAGCCGTGATCGTCGCGATCGCCGCCGTCGATAATGACGGCCCCTGAACCACTGCCGCCGCCTGTTAAGGAGTTACCACCGTCGTCGTCACTGACGGAAATCGTCAAAACGTACGAGTCGGACGACGTGCCGTTACCCGGCGACGCGCCATCATCGAGGTACTGATGCGAGATACTAAAAGTACGCTGACCGACGGGAAGGGTTACAACACTTGGCGCCGACCC
>JANNWD010000462.1:0-3283 GCA_031408315.1 Bacteroidota bacterium | reverse complement strand
CATGGTAACCCCACTTCTATACGATAGCCCAACTGGATAGCCGCCTACATCTAATAGTGGAATACTATATGAAAAATCACCTGAAAATAAATCTACCATATTGTTAGCATTCACCGACTGAAAGGCTGACATCTCTGGTTGACCTGGCCCTCCAATAAAAGGTTTATGTTGCTGCTTTTTTTCAATTACTCTCTCTATCTTCTTTTTACTTTCGACTTGCGTTGTTGGCAATGCGGAAAAAATATTTTTTTCTTTATAATTGCCTACGATGCTTTTTTTAGCAGACGCATTAGTATAACCTGCCATAAAAAAAGATGGAGGTATAGAACGGTACACCTTGGCATACCCCACTAAATTCAAATAGAAAATAAAAAATAAAAACCAAGCTGTAGGTTTCTTTTGTTTTGCTAAATAGGTAAGTATCATTTTGTATAATCGCTTTTATTTTAATTATTTTGTTTGTATTCAAATCTTCCCTGCCAAATGGCTCCTTTGCTGCTGACTACCTCTACTTGATAATAATGTCCGTCAATAATCCCAGATAATTCACTAACTGGATAATCGATAAAATTTTGTCCGTAATGAACGCGAATAATAGGTGAGGGTAAATTTATTTTTATTCTTTGTCCATTAGTAATATCATAGATAGTAAGATGAGCTTGCGTATCATTGATATCATTTGTATATACAAACTTTAACAACCCTTGTGCTACGAAATAATCTGTTGCAGCTTCTTGTTTTAATTTGAAATAAGGAGTCTCTCTTTGATATACATAGTTATCCTGTGAAAATAATTTAACCCTAAACGTCCATACCTCACTATTGGCCACAAATACTCCATTATTTTTTGCTGCGACCTGCCATGCATACAATTTACCTGTATCTAATGGCGGCAAGCTTGATGGATACAACAAACTCGTTGTTGAATAATTTGATTGATAAAAAATAGGTGTATTTTGAGCAATGGCATCAACTGAATTTTGTGTATTTAAAACCTCTACTAACTTAACATCGTAGCTAAGATTACTAAAAAAAGAGATGGGTGTTGGTGGCAGCCAGTTCAATAAAGGATGTACTTCTTCTATTTCTGCTTCATCACTTGGTAAGTTAAGTAATGGTGGGCTTAATGGTTCTACTTCAATAGGTACACACTCTTCTGCAATAGTTTCAAATGTTTCTGGTGTTTGTTGCAATATACTATAACACACATCAAAATTACCTACTGGCAAAAATCCATTAGGCGAAGCATCTATATTATAGTTAGCGTTTAAGACGGTATAAACCACAGGGGTAACATCGCTATATTGAAGTATTTTTACACCCTGCGGTAGTGAAAAGATAGTAGTAGTGGCTGATAATACCTGCTGCCCATTACTCACATCGGTAAGCAATACATTTAACTTTACTTGCAATGTTGTTGTTCCCGTATTTGAAATAGCAGCATTCCACAACTGGCTTTTTAAAGTAATGCCAACTTGTTGTAATTGCGGTGTAATGATTACTTGTGCTTTGAGCCCAACACAACAAAGCAGTGCCAATACATATAAACTAATTTTTTTCATATCTACCCTTCATTTTAATAAATTAAAAGTTGACTGTTAGCATGGTATTAAAAGTAGGGTTTCGTACAAATTGCCTATTCCCATCGGGTATAAACCCGTTATCAAAATTGCATTGTAACATCCCTATTTTTTTTATCGTCCATTTAACTTGAGCATAACCACTGGTTTCTACTTTGGTTTTGTTTATGTTATTTACTTTTAACCCCAAACCTATTGCCGTAATTTTATGTATCCGCCACTCTATTCCACCATCTAATACGCCAATAGTATAATCGATATTGTTACTAAAACTTGCTCCCCAATTCATTACCATATTTTCAAAATCAACACGATGGGATAAATAAAAGGTGCTGGCATTATAGTATGCCAAAATTGAATCCTGTGCTGAATTAAAAAACTGATTATACATAATAGTTGTAATGCCTCTTGCAGTGCCTAGTTTATAGTTATGTGATACCACTGCGTTTAAACTAGAGAAATTATTTTCTACCACCCTGTCGTTTAATTTAGTTAACTGGGTCATTGGAATATACCCTACTGAAATCATAGGCATTTTTTTTGCCCGATACGTCAATTGCAAACTTTTAAAAATAGTATTGTTTGCATATCGCTGCTCTATATAGGGATTGGTAAAATCATTTACCCTTAACATGGCAGATAATTTTAACTTCCGCTTTAATAAATTTTGGTCAATTCGCAATTGCCATGCTTTTTGTGCAGCATTGTTTTGAAATGTACTAAAGCTTTGAAAATTGGCTCCTGTATAGCGATATGAAGCCATAAATTTTGTTTGTGCTTTTGGAAAATTTCCACTTATCCTAATAGAGGCTGCCTTGTTTTTTTCATTGGTAAAATCATAGCTTGATTTACTTACTGGTGCTGTCTTAAAATCTGATGATGAGGATTGTGCTACTTCCCCCAAGACCTCAATAGTTTTACTTAACTTATATTTTACTTCCATCGCCAATCCAGTTATGGGTAATACCGTATTGCCTACATTGCTGGATGGTAATATATTTTTTTGTCCTTTGTATGCCGTTAAAAATACATGATTCCCCTCTACTGTACCTCTACCTACTCTTGCTAATAGTATATATTGCTTTGCTTTATGCACAGATTGATTTACTATAAAATCTCTATACCTAAAATCAATCAAGCCTGCTAAAAAAGCGGCATAATATCTAGCTCCTTGATATTCAAAATTAAATCCGTTTACACTTGCATTTTTGGTCGTTAATTCGGAGTAGTTTGCCATCGTTCTTCCCACACTAAGCTTACGGATATTGTTTAAAAACTTATCTTTGACTGATAAGAAATTAGTTGGCAATCCATAGCTTTTTAATCCTTTTTGAACTTCAGCAAACGGAATTCCTTTTTTAAAACTTGACTGTACAAATGACTGATAGCTGTGCAACTGCTGCTCCATCCTTTGGTAGACTCCAGTTAAACTATCCAACCTTCCTTATACTAATATTAATTGCTCCTTTTGTTGGTTATACCTATCGATAAAAACCTTAGCTTCCTTTTGTATTGAATCGGCTCTTAGTCGATTAAGGCTATCGCTTAAATTAGCCTCATAGCTTAACTCGGGAACGTTTAGAATTTCTTTATACTCTGCCAATTTTTGCTCAAGAGAAGGAATATTGAATCCTTCACTTAACTCAGTAAATTTTAAACCCGTCAACTTATAATCAATTATCAAAATGGAATCTTTTAATCTT
>JANNWD010000461.1:0-1543 GCA_031408315.1 Bacteroidota bacterium | reverse complement strand
ATATTTGCAAGCTTTTATGTGTGAAAATATTAGCTATGTACATTGGTTTAGAAAGATAGTATTTTAGGTATGAAAATAGTCTTTCACAGGAATGGTGTGCCCATTTCTAGGATGTGTGCATTTTAACATTCAACACTTCTGGGTTTCTCTTAACAACGTTTTCAGATTTGAATACTGCTGTTTAAACTTATGCTACTAGATTCCAGTTGGAAGAGATGTTTCGTGACTTTAAATTGTACGGTTTTAAGCTGGAACTAACTCAACTTAATGGCTCCAGATTTGATGCTTGGTTCTTACTCCTAACATTAGTTTACAGTGTGATGGCATTCACTGGGATTTGCACTACTGAAATCGACCAACAATATTTAGTCAGAACTGATAATACAAAACGTCCGGCTGCTAGAAATTCAATTGTAACTGTTGCTAAACTCGCGCTCTTTTTCAAATTTGATTGGGGCTTTCTCGCTCCATTGATTTCTCGATATATCAGGATAAATCACCACAAAATTGACTGCTATGTTCGTGGTCTGAATTTCTACGATCGTTATCTAGCCAGGAGTTAAGGGGTGCTTGTCACCCCTTCAGGGCTGTACCCCAAGTACAAGGATGAGCCTGAAAAGTCTATCGCCTGGAGCGAAAGTCGAGATCCTGATGGTCGAAGTTGGAAGTTCGATGTGCAGATTAAGCTATTCGCTCCAGCGGACGGCTAATTGGCTTGAGAGAGCATGAGAAGGGAGGGGAATGGTCTAGACAACCCGAAGGGCTTGCCCCTTTACCCACGCGCTAAAATTGGACTCCTTGACCGACGAGTGGGTTTATTTGGCTCTCGTGTCGCTGGTCGGTTGGGGTATCAATTTTTCCTAGCGCGTGAAGTCAAGGGGTTGACGGTGATTATTACAAGAAATTTTCGCGTTTTTCTGCCTTCTCTTGATAAAGTCCTAGCCATTAGACCTCTTGTAATATGCCTCAATGTTTACTGATCGGTTTGGCGATATTGCTGATATGGCAACTGCCAAGGCCGTTAGGACAAAACAGCGATTGAAATCGCCGCTCAGAATCCAAAGTCTGCCTACGCAGACTAATCAGAAAATGTCCTAACGACCTTGGCTATCGCTATAGAACTCATTTGAGATCTTTTAGGCGATCGAGTAAAATCAAGGCAGAGTAGTAAACTGGGGCAAGAAATGGGATACTCAAGCGATCTGACAGATAAGGTTTACCACAAGATCGCTAGTCGATCGATTGCTGGGTGCAAGGTGCGAGTTACCCTACTTCAGAAGCCGCAGATTTGGGCATTAAGCGATCGATTCCTTGTCCGACGACAGTTTGCAAGTAAGCGACTCTTTGGTTAGCTTGGAAGACATTCTGGAGGGTATTGCCGAGCAGATCGAGGTTCCACTCGCGGGCTGGTTCGGGCGCAATGAGATCTTGGGCTGCGAAGTATTCCACTAGCGTCAAGCCTGCGATCCGAGTCAGATAAGCAGCACTTAAACCTTGTACCAAACCGCCAGCAACGAAGGTGACGGCATTAGTCTTGAGCAAG
>JANNWD010000460.1:0-3082 GCA_031408315.1 Bacteroidota bacterium | reverse complement strand
TGGCGGTTTCATTGCTGTCAAAACCGAGCGACCGCGCCAGCAGCGGATAGGCGATCATGACGATCGTTGACATTAACGAGACAATGATAATGACCGCGAGCGTATCCTGCTCGAGGCCCTTTCGCTGGCGCACAACAGTCGAGGCCGCGAGCGCCGCCGACGCGCCACAAATGGCAACGGATACGGCTGATATCGCCGCGATAGATCGATCCTGACCTACCAGTCGCGCAAACCCGAACCCGACGGCTAGCGTGCCGACTAGCGTCGCAATCACAATTGCCGCCGTGCTCCACCCGAGCGAAAGTACATCTGCAGCGACGATCCGAAATCCTAAAAGTGCCACTCCAATTCGCAGTAGCGTTTTTGCACACCAGCAGATGCCCGGACTGGCAAGCCTCACGCTTGCGGGAACTGACGCGGTAACTACCATGCCACCTGCAAGCGCAAGCAGCATCGTTGGCACGCCAGTAACAATATTCAGCCCGTAGGCCGCAAAAGCAACCATCACGGATAAGGTAACCCCTATGCCAAAATGTCGCGCATTTAAGGTGTCCGGCGATGATCGAGCGACGAGCAACGGCTATGCTTTGGCAGGCATGTCGCATTCGTCCGAAGCCGCCGGAGGTGAGGGTCGGCGTCGATTAGCCACCATGCGGTCATGCAGCACGCGGATTTGATTGCTCCCAGTCTGCTCGAACCAGAACGGCAAGAATCCGTGAAGCAGACAGGCGATACCGCCTCCGATCATCCGTAGGCCGAAGCCTGATGCTTGCCCTAGATGCTCGACATAGCTTTCGCCAACCGACTCAGGATGTTTACTGAAGAGTTTCGTCAGGTGCATTTCACTGGGTCCGTGTCATCTATTGCCCAAACCCTTTTAGAGCGAGCCGCTTGGGATTAGGTCCCAAAGATTCTGGACAAAGCCCTTAGAATGGATCACCATGCTATGAATGAGCAAGATAGTAGAACTAGATACCCTCGATCAGAAAATTCTCGCGATCATCCAGGTTGATGCGACGCTTGCGATTCACGAGATCGGGGCAAAGGTCGGTCTGTCGACGAATCCATGCTGGAAACGTATCAAGCGGATGGAAGACAGTGGTCTGATCGAGAGGCGAGTTGCGCTTGTAAATCCCGAAAAGCTGGGCGTTGGTACCACGGCATTCGTTACCATTAGGACGAATATGCACACTCCCGACTGGCTCGAATGCTTCGCAAAAGCGATTATGGACATCGCCGAAATTATCGAATGCCACCGCATGAGCGGCGATGTAGATTACCTGTTAAAAATCGCGGTCAGTGACATTGCTCATTATGACCGGATCTATCAAAAACTCATTACAACCGTGCCAAGTCTTAGCGACGTAAGTTCCATCTTTTCGATGGAGAAGCTTAAATATGGCACCGCGTATACCGTGCCAACGAGATCATAAGTTTTGTCGTTTCTTTGTGATGTATTGTTACGGTACGATGAAATAAAACTAAAATTTACTGGTCGGAAAATACCGCCTGCGATACGTCAGGTGAGGCTATCGCGTCCCAAGCCGCTCACAGCGTCCGCCGCGCGCTGCTTTAAGGCATTCCGGTCTACCTTGTGCGTTCCGCTGACGGGCAGACGTTCGAGTTCGACGATTGCTCGCGGATGGCTGAAAGCAGGACCCTCGCGCAAGGTGAATGCCTTCACAGCTTCGACGTCGAGCCGGACATCGGGACGAGCGACAACGAACGCGATCGGGATGGCACCCTTTATTGCGTCGTTTACCGACACCACTGCCGCCTCAAGAATGTCGGTATGACGTTCAAGGAGCTTTTCGACTTCGCCCGGATAAACATTCTCGCCGCCACATATGAACATGTCGTCTAAGCGGCCGATGAAATAGAAAAACCCGTTCCGGTCACGGCGGACAATGTCGCCGGTCCGGTACCAACCATCGACCAGTTTCTCGGCGGTGACCTCCGGTCGGTTGAGATAGGTCGAAAGGGTGGCGGGCGTGCGCGTCTCAAGCATTCCCTCATCGGGGCTGCCGCCGTCGAGCAACCTAAATTCAACGTCCGGAAAGGGGTATCCGAGTGCAAGCGGAGGACGCGGAAGCCCGTCAGGATGAGGTCCGAACATCGACGGTCCGGTCTCCGTCGTTCCATACGAATTGCGCACGCTGGCATTAGGAAAGATCGAGCAGACACGATCGATCAGCGCCTGGGTGAGTGGCGCTGAACCGATGACGACGTCACGGACGCTGGTCAGGTCAAGTTGCTCGATCAGTCGCGACTCCCGAGCCATCAAGGCAAACATGGTCGGGATGCCGCTGAGCAGGGTGCACTGCTCATGCGCTACCGTCTTCAAGTAGGTCACCGGGTTAAACGCGGGCATGGACACGACATGATAGCCGGCCGCCAGGCACATGGTGGTGAAGAACAGACCGTTCATATGATAGGCGGGCGCCGCGATGATCGTCCGCTCAGCCGTGGTGGGCGAGATATCGACGAAGCTCTGCAAAGCCCAGAGTTGCCCGTCGTGCGACAGCGGAACCCCCTTTGGCATCCCGGTCGACCCCGATGTGTAGAGAATCTCGGCAATCTCGCCCGGCTCGGGCTCCACGGGCGGGATCTCGTTCGGCGCCAGAAACTCATGAAGGCGGTCTAGGCCCAATATCTTGTGGCCTGCGCCGACGAACGACCGCCGATCTGCGTCAGCGAACACCGCGCGGGCGCCGCAGTCGCTGAAGATGTGGTTGATCGTGACAGGTGGGAGTCGGTGATTGATGGGCACGGGGACTAGCCCCGCCCGCATCATCCCCAAGTAAGCGACGGTGAATGCCAGCCCGTTGGCGCCGAGCATCGCAATTCGGTCGCCGCGTTCGAACCCCGCCGAAACGAGCCCGGCGGCAAGTCGTCCAGCGAGGCCTTCCAACTGCTCCGCGCTGGTAGAAATGTTGTTCGCCTGGTCGAGGTAACCGCCGCCGGGAGCCGGCCGTTTGATAATGTCGCCGAGGTTCCCTGACGGCGAGACCGGGAAGCTGCGCCTCATGGCGTCAGCAACACCTTGCCGACAACTTCGCGATCCTCGAGAATGCGCTCGGCT
>JANNWD010000459.1:0-11863 GCA_031408315.1 Bacteroidota bacterium | reverse complement strand
CGGCACTATTGCAACTTATTGCTGTGACTAAGATAACTAAGGCAAATAATTTATTCATTGGTTTTATTTTAAGTACAATAAAAATACATTTTTTTGAAATAGAATGTTAATGTTTGGAGTGGTTAGCCACAGATTTACCCAAATTATTTTTTAGCTTACCATGTTTTAGAAAAAACAATTTCCCATTTATTTTTATTTTAACTTTGTAACAATCATTGTAGTAAAAGGTGAATAACGATTTGTAGTACAAGAGTGATTAATTTCATTCTTTTACTAAAAGAATGAAATTAACAAACAACTGTTGCCAATGAAGATGACTAAAGAAATATTGCTGGGTACATAAAAATAAAAAAATGGTAATCAATTTAAGTGAACAACATTCTTTAGTAACCAATTGGATTGGCGAATTACGTAATGTAGAGGTACAAGTCGATAGGTTACGTTTTAGGCGTAATTTAGAACGTATTGCCGAAGTTATTGGGTTTGAAATAAGTAAAAAATTAGCTTGGGAAGATAAAGAAATTACAACACCAATGGGTATTTCGGTTTGTAAAACGCTTAAAGAACAACCTGTTTTAGCTACCATTTTACGGGCTGGTTTACCCATGCATAACGGGCTTTTAAATTATTTTGATAAAGCCGATAATGCTTTTATTAGTGCTTACCGCAAACATAATGTTGATGGTACTTTTGACATCACATTGGAATATATGGCGGCACCAGATATTGAAAATCGTATTTTAATTGTAAGCGATCCTATGTTGGCAACTGGTGCATCCCTAGTAAAAACCATTCAATTTTTACGTGGCGAGGGCAACTTTAAAGAATTACATATTGCCTGTGCTATTGCAAGCACTGTAGGCATTGAGTTTATACGCCGTGCCGAGCCAAACGCTACTATTTGGTGTGGCGATATTGATGACGAAATTACCGCCAAAGGCTATATTGTTCCTGGTCTTGGCGATGCTGGAGATTTAGCGTATGGAGTAAAATTGCAGAGTTAATACTAGCCACAGATTTCACAAATTATCACAGATAAAAAATTTCAGGCTAATATTATGAAATACAAAATTACCCCTGGAAATGTTTTTTGCTTGTTTTTAATTATTTACTCTCTTATCAAGGGAATGCCTTTGCTTATTTATGCAATTCCAGTTGCCTTATTAGGATTATTAATTGATTTTGTAATTCAAGTTTTTTTAAAAAAGTACTTACACATCGTATTTATTGAAATCCCAATAATTCTATTATTTGTAATAAAGTTTAGTTAACCTACTACAAAACAGATAAAACTACTTTCAATTTTAACACATAAATTTCCACACATAAGCAGCATTTAAGTCTAATTCCTTATCTTTAATATTCTAGAATAGAGAAAGACAATGAGAAAATTTATAACTTTTATTGCGTTGGTATTTGTAGTTGGTGTAGCTAATGCACAAGATCCTCATTTTTCGCAATTTTTTGCATCGCCGCTTACGCTTAACCCTGCCTTTACGGGTAAGTTTGATGGGCTTTGGAGGCTTAGTGCAAACCATAGAGATCAATGGCCAAGCATACCTAAAGCGTACGTAACTACAAGTGCATCCGTAGATTTTCCTATTTTGAAAGGTAAAGTGCCAGAGAAAGATGTTTTTGGTGTTGGCTTATCAGGCTTAACAGATGCTAGTGCAAATAATATTTTAAAACTAAATTATGGTTCAGCTTCAATGAGTTATCATAAAGCATTGACCGAAGATGGTTATAGTACTATTGGTGCTGGTTTTCAGGCTACCTACAGCAGCTTAACTATCGATCAAAGCAAATTAACTTTTGCCGATCAATTACAGGCAAATGGTTTTACTGGTACTACTTCCGATGTGTTGGTTAATGGTAGTAATCAAAGTTATTTTGATGTAAATGCAGGCCTTTTATTTAGTAGCAGTACAAATGGTAGCAACAATTTTTATGTTGGTGCATCAATGTATCATATTAACCGACCAAAAGTAAGTTTTAAAGATAAAAATTGGTTTTTAACAGGAAGAATTACTGTACATGCTGGTGGTTATTTTCCTATAGCAGATAGATTATCGTTGAATGGTTCTGTTATTCATCAAATACAAAATAAAGCTAGTGAAACTACCTTTGGTGTTGCTTTAGGACTAAATGCTAATGGCGATATGGATAACCCTACCAACGTTTATATTGGCAGTTGGATGCGTTTAAATGATGCTATTATTCCTTATTTGGGTTTAGAAATAAATGGTTTGCGTATTGGAGCCAGTTACGATATTAATATTAGTAATTTAAAAGCGGCAACAGCTAGCCGTGGTGGCTCGGAGTTTTCAATTATTTATATTAAAAAACCTGCGGAGCCAACTGGTGTGCCTTGTCCTAGATTTTAAAAATAAAAATTATAAAATATTTAGCCGCATTTATTGCGGCTTTTTTGTTTAAGTTATTTGTTATGGTTTTATAAAAATTTCAAACGCTTAAAAATAATTATCTTTATACCCAAAGTTCAAGTAGTATAAATGTTAAAAGAAATTATAACAGCCGTACAGGCATATTTTCAGGCTAATCGTTTTATTGCAAAACATAAATTGTGGAAATGGATATTCATTCCAGGGTTAATTTATGCATTACTATTTTTTGCAGGAATGTATTTTTTTTGGAAAAGCAGCGGCGTTGCAATTGAATGGATGTTTTTGCAAACTGGTATTAAAGGTTGGATGGATAAAATGAATGATAGTTGGCTTAGATTTTTATTCATTTTTGGGCGAATAATGTTGCACCTTGTATTTTTACTTTTTTACTTTTCTTTATTTAAGTATATATTTTTAATTATTGGCTCACCAGTATTTGCTTATTTAAGTGAAAAAACCGAAGCTATTATTGAGGGAAAAGATTTTCCGTTTAGTTTTAAGCAATTAGTAAAAGATATTGTTAGAGGTGTACGATTGGCATTGCGTAATGTATTGTGGCAAACGGTTTATACGGTATCAATTTTAATACTTTCGTTTATACCGATAGTTGGATGGATAACACCCTTAATTGCATTATTGGTAGAATGTTATTATTTAGGGTTTAGTATGTTGGATTATAGTTGTGAACGCAATAAATTATCTACATCGCAAAGTATTGCCTTTATAGGCAGGCACAAAGGATTAGCAATTGGCAATGGGTTGGTTTTTTATTTAATGCACTTTATACCCATTTTGGGTTGGATATTGGCCCCAAGCTACGCCGTAATAGCGGCCACACTTAGTTTATACAACACAAAGCATAATAAATAATATGGCTGCACAAGTATTTTTAATTCCCAGTGTTATTGATGAATTGACTACTAATACTATACCTGCATATATTGTAGATGCTGTAAAAAATTGTGCCGTAATTTTTGCCGAAAACGAACGTACTACAAGGCGGTTTTTAAAAAGTATTTGTAAAGAAATTGTAATTGATAATTACGAATGGTTTACCATACATAAAGCCGAAGGAGAGCAAATAAATACATTTAAACAAAAACTAAAAGAAGGCAAAACTATTGCTATTATTAGTGAAGCTGGCTGCCCTGGCATTGCCGATCCTGGTCAAATATTAATTGAAGTTGCACAACAAATGAATGTTGTTGTAAAACCATTTGTAGGTCCAAGTAGTATTTTGCTTGCATTAATGGCAAGTGGTATGAATGGGCAACAGTTTGAATTTGTTGGCTACTTACCTATAGATAATGCAGAAAAAATAAAAGGTATTAAAGAGCTAGAGAATTCATCTGCAAAAAATAATAGCACCAAAATTTTTATTGAAACGCCTTACCGCAATAACCAATTGATGGAAACGCTTCTAAAAACCTGCAAGCCTACTACAAAAATTTGTGTAGCTGCTGAAATTACAAGTGCTAACGAATTTATAAAAACAAAAACTATTGCCGATTGGCAAAAACAAAAAACCGACTTACATAAGAAGCCGGTTATATTTTTGCTGCATAGTTATTAATACTATTTTCCTTCGTTTAATATATCTACTTTGTAAATAAAATATTTAGTATCGCCACGCCAAAATAATTTTACCACTCTTTGCTTGTAATGAAGTTTTAAAAATTTTCTTTCGCCAGCACTATTTAAAAGATTTACTACACTATCATCTGCCACAGAAAAAGCCCACTCCTCGTTTGGTGTTGCTGTATTTCCTAAGTTTATAAAGCCCGTTTTTAATACGCCTTCATGTGTTTTAAAAACTAACCCTTTTTTAGAAAATTTATATACATACCCTTCTCTAAATCCATCGCTATAAGAATAAAAATACCCTAGTGCTATATAGCTTGCTATACCTAAAAAAATTAAAAAGAAAAACCAACGCATAAATTTTTTGAAGCCACCTGCTCCTTTTTTTGGTGATGAAGTAGTGTTAATATTATCAATTTTAATATCTTCCATTTTGTAAAAATTTTTACAAACGTACAAAATTTGTTCTATAAGCCATATTTATCTACCAAATAAACCATGCTAGCCATTACTACTGCTCCTAAATGTAATTCTCTTTCATGTACATTTTCAAATACATCGGTAGCTGCATGGTGATAATCGAAATAACGATTACCAACGGTATTTAAACCAAATTGTGCAGTTTTAAATGCAGTTTGCAAAGGGCCAATATCTGCACCGCCGCCGCCGCCTTTGCTAAATGTAAACCTATTGGCATTTATAGGATAAAATAAATTATTCCAACTTATTACTTTTTTAAATTGCTCATCCGTCATTCCACAAACAAAGCCTGTAGGGGTTTCGCCGCCGCCATCTGTTTCCATTGCCATTATATGTTTTTCGTTTTTGGCTTTTGCTTCTTCCATATATTTTGTGCCACCACGTAATCCATTTTCTTCATTGGCAAATAATACAATTCGTATGGTTCGTTTTGGTTTATAGCCCAGTGTTTTTAATACTCGTAATACTTCAATACTTTGTACAATTCCTGCTCCATCGTCGTGGGCTCCTTCGCCTAAATCCCAACTATCTAAATGGCCGCCAATGGTAATTATTTCATCAGGAAATTCGCTACCCTTTATTTCGCCAATAATATTGTTTGCAATAGTGTCGGGCAACATTTGGCAATTTGTTTGTAAATAAAAAGTTGCAGGTTTATCTTGATTACTTAAAAATTTACTCAACTTATCTGCATCGCTTGGGCCTATAGCCACTGCAGCAATTTTTGGAAAGCTATCATTATAACGCAAAGCCCCTGTATGAGGATTGTTATCATTAGCAGCGGTTACCGAACGGACTATAACTGCTAATGCCCCTAACTTGGCTGCAGCCGTTGCTCCGCCTCCTCTGTATTGTACAGCATCGCCATAGCCCCCACCTAATAAGGCTTTATTGTATTTGTAATTAAAGAAAACAATTTTGCCTTTAACTGCATCTTTTTTATTTTGTAAGTCGTCAAAGTTTTTTATTTCTATAATAGATGCTTCTACACCTTTTGCACCAGTACCAACTGAGTTACCTAAGGCGGCAATATTTAGGGGCATTGTGTAACTGTAGTTTTTTAATTGCAATTTTTCTTTTTCGCCACGTACCCAATGCGGTACCATACACTGTTGTGTATACACTATATCGGCTCCTACTTCTTTTAAAACTTGTTGCCCCCAAGCCTCAGCTTTGTACATACCTACCGAGCCGCTTAAGCGTTGCCCGACACCTTTACACAATTGTTTTAAATTGCTGTACGCTTTACCATTAAGTAAAATATCGTCGCTAATTTTTTTTATGAAGATGGAGTCATCTTTTGTTTGTGCTTTTGCAGTTATTAATATAAAAGTAGATAGAAGTGTAAAACAAAGTTTTGAACCTAGAGCCATAGTTAAATATTTATTCTAAAGATGAACGAAATGCGACGCCACCGAAGATGCACATTGAACCGATGCTGGCACCACAAATAACAAACAAACTTAACTATAAAATACTAAATTGCATACTCAAAATTTATTGTAATGAATATTGTAATTGTATGCTATCCAACTTTTGGTGGTAGTGGAGTGTTAGCAACAGAATTAGGTAAAGCCCTTGCCGATAAAGGACACAACATACATTTTATTACCTACCAACAACCTGTTAGGCTAAGTGGTTTTCATACCAATATTTTTTATCATGAGGTAAGAGTACCTACTTATCCTTTGTTTGATTTTCCGCCTTACGAAACGGCGTTGAGCAGTATGATGGTGGATGTGGTTAATAATTATGCCATAGATTTATTGCATGTGCATTACGCTATACCTCATGCTAGTGCTGCATATATGGCTAAGCAAATTTTATTAAAGGAAGGAAAAAAAATACCCGTTATTACCACCTTACATGGTACAGATATTACATTGGTTGGTAAAGATAAAACCTACAGCCCAGTTGTAACGTTTAGCATGAATGAAAGTGATGCACTAACGGCAGTATCGCAAAATTTAAAAGAAGAAACACTTAATAATTTTGTGATAAAAAAAGAGATTGAAGTAATACACAATTTTGTGGATGTAAAGCGTTTTCATAAAAAACCGGTAGATGCTTTTAAAAAATTAATTGCTCCTAATGGCGAACGTATAATTGTGCATGCTAGTAATTTTAGAAAAGTAAAACGGGTAGATGATGTAGTAAATACTTTTTTACTGATTAATAAAGTATTGCCAAGCAAATTACTTTTACTAGGCGATGGACCAGAAAGACCTTTTGCAGAAAGCATTTGCCGAGATTGTACTGCAGCGGAAAATATAAAGTTTTTAGGTAAACAAGAGCAAATGGAAGATATATTGCCGATTGCCGATTTATTTTTATTAACAAGTGAATACGAAAGTTTTGGGCTTGCAGCATTAGAAGCTATGGCGGCGGAAGTGCCTGTAATTAGCACCAACGCTGGTGGCTTACCCGAAATAAATATAAATGGTTATTGTGGTTACATGAGCAACGTTGGTGATATTGAGGATATGTGCAAAAATGCATTATCCATTTTGCAAGATGATGATACTTTACAACAATTTAAAACAAATGCATTGGCACAAGCTACCAAGTTTGATATTGGTAATATTGTACCAAAATATGAGGAATTGTATATGAAGGTGGTTAAGGAATTATCTGTGTAACCATTTTTGTGGATCGTAGTATTTATGCTCATCTTGTAAAAAGAAATCTACAGATCCTACACCATCCATATTAACCATTGCTTTGCCTATTACTTGACCAAGTGCAACTTGTTGACCTTTTTTTACACTTACGTTTGAGATATTACTATAAGTTGTGAAATAGCCACCATGTTGTATTGTAACCGTAACACTTTCGTCCTCCATAATAAAAGAAACCACCCCTGCAAAAATTGCTTTTACTGGAGCACCTATTTCGGTGGCAATAGTTACATTATTATAATCGACAACACTTCCACTTGGTAAAACATTTCTTCCAAAATGATATAAAATTTTTCCGTTGGCTGGCCAAGGCAAATTTCCTTGATTAGCCCTAAAGCTAGAGTTAGTGGCTCTATTTTCGTCTGTTACTAAAATACTTTCAGTTGTTTTTATAATTTTTGGTTCTCTCGGCTTAATTACAACAGGTGTTTTATCTGGAGCAGTTACAATAGGGTTCGTTTTTGCAGGATTATTTTTAATAGCATCGGCTTTTGCTTTATCTAGAGCTGCTTTTCTTAAGGCGGCGGCTTCTTTTTCATCAGCGACTTTTTTTATTGCAGCTAACCTTGCCGCTTCTTTTTTTGCTTCCTCAATTGCTCTTTTAATATTTGCTGCTATTGCACCCTCTACTTTTCGTAATTGTTTGTTTTTTGCAGCATATTGTGTGCTTAATTGCCCTCCTTGTTTTTTTAGCGCCTCTAAAATTCTATCTTTTTCTTTTTGCTGGTTTTCTAATTCGCCTAGCTCTTGATCTTTTGATTGTAGCACCACCGTTTTCTTTTGCTTTGTGCCAGTTAATTCTTCTACCCGTTGTTTACGTAAATCTTGTGTACGTATAATGTTTTGCCCTTGCATTTCTCTATAATTACGATAGCTTTTTAAGTAGGCAATGCGTTTTATGGCATCATTAAAATTTGCGGCAGAAAATATAAAATTTAAAAAATCGTAGTTGCTTCTGTTTTTGTAGGCATACACCATACTTTTGGCGTATTCTTGCTTAAGTGTATCAAGCAGTTTATCGTATTTATTTATATCTCTTTGTGTGGTAGTTAAGCTTCTATCAAGCAAGTTAATATCGTTATTTATATTTTCTACTAATCTATCTTGTAAATTTACTTTATCACTTATTAGTTTCCATTGCAAAAAATTTTCCTTTGTTTTGGCTTTATTGTCGCTTAGCATTTTTTCGGTTTCTTTCAATTCTTTTTTTAATAGTTGCTTTTGCTTTTCCAATTCCTCTCTTGTTTGCGGTTGGGCAAATACATTAATGGCAACAAATAATAGTACCGTAATTAAAATGCTTTGTTTCTTCATCTTACTTAATTAGCGTTTAGTTCAAAAATACGATTGAAAAATAGAATTTAGGGTAGATAAATAACCCACACCTGTGCATAAACATCAAGTATTACAAATAACGTTTACTTTCTTTTATAATTTTTAGGGACACTGAAAGAAACTGATAATTCTTTGTTAAAATCAAAGCTCTTGTAATTCATTCTTATGTCTAATCTGTTTTTCTCAGAGATAGTAATTTCTCTGTAAGTGCTAAAATTAATACCATTTTTATTTTGATAATCAGCGTAAGTTATATCTGCAGTTCTATTTCTGGTAAAATCTACATCGTCTAATTTGCTATGCATTAACACATATTCATCGTTAGTAAGTGTTAATAAGTTTTTAAAATATTTTCCAACTACCGAAAGTAAAACGGCATCATTTGTTTTTTTTAATGCTACAATATTACTGTCCATAAATACAGGATTGCCCACCAATAAATCTTGCAGCGTTTTATAATCAAAAGGAATTTGAGTTACCTCTTGCAAATAATCTAACGAACGGTATTGTACTTCTTTTTGTTGTTTATTTAAAAGGATAACGCTGTCTTTATTTACATAAATTCTAAATACTTCTACGTTTAAAAATGTAGCAGTTAACGAAATCCAGATGGCACTGTCTTTTATTATTCTAACATTAGCAGTAATATCGGGTTGTTTGCCTTTGCTATCTTCAAAATCTACTTTAATTTTTGCATTAAAGGTTTTAAAATCTATATAGTGTGTATTAAATTTTTTAACAACATTTTTAATAGCTTCAATAGAGTCTGCTCCAGATTTGGGTGTTGTAACTACGGTATCTTTTTTTGCTATTACTTTATTAATATTTTTTTTTGTTGTTTTACAACTGTACGTTAATACCAGCAATGTTAAAAATGCTGTATAGATAAGGTTTTTAATCATTTTTGCTGAGTTCAAATTTTTATTTTTTTCCCGTATGTCCAAATCCTCCATCACCTCTTATTGTATCGTTCAATTGTTGTACCAAATTTAACTGCACCTTTTCTACTTTGGTAAAAACCAGTTGTGCAATTCTATCGCCATGCTCAATAGTTTGTACTTCGTTACTTAAATTAATTAAAATTACTTTTAGTTCGCCTCTATAATCTGCATCAATTGTACCTGGTGAGTTTAAACAGGTAATTCCATTTTTTAATGCTAATCCACTTCTAGGTCGCATTTGTGCTTCGTATCCAATTGGAATTTCTATACATAAGCCCGTAGGTACTAAAAATCTTTGTAACGGTTGTAGTACAATTGACTTTTCTATATTTGCCCTTACATCCATTCCTGAAGAGCCCTGTGTGGCATATTCTGGCAAATTATTAGCAGAAGTGTTTATTGTATTTATTGTAATAGTATCCATATTTTTTATCGTATAAGTGTTACCATACCTTGTTCGTACTTATTTATTCCTCGTAAAGTTGTGTAATTTATTTTCCAAAAATAACTTCCCATAGGCATTGGTTTACCATTCCTTGTTCCGTTCCATTTTTCGAGTGCATTTTTTGTTTTAAACACTTTATTTCCCCATCTGTCAAAAATTACAAATTCATAATTTTTTGTAATAAATGTGGTTGCCGGACCGAATGCATCGTTTTGATTATTTCCATCGGGTGTAAACGCATTTGGAATAAAAAATTCACAGTCGCCAGCAAATAAATTTATCGTATCATTTACTATACAATCTTGTGTTACAGAAACACTATATACACCTGGGATATTTATTTTTATTTGGTTAGATGTTTCGCCTGTATTCCAACTATAGGTTGCATTGTTATAAAAAAATGTTGCTAATGTTATTGGTTTGGTTTTACATACACTAGTATCTTTTCCTAAATTCACTATTGGCTTAGGTTTTTGAAATACATTTACAGTATCAGCAGGTAAAGTACACTTATTACTCGATAAATTTAGCCAATATTTACCTACCCTTTTAACATCAATTTCTGGAGTGGTTTCTCCTGTACTCCACATATAGTTAGCACCATTTATTAATCTCTTAGGAATCAATTTTGCATTATTGGTGTCGCAAATACCTACATTGTCATCTAATAAATCGTTGTCATCGGCAATAAAAATTTTTAAAGTGCTTATATCTTGCTTTACAATTCCACATCTTGTAGAATATGCTTTCATAATTATAGTATATAAACCTGCGTTTATATATGTATGAGATGGATTTGGTAAAGTTGAAAAATTGTTATCACCAAAGTCCCACCTTACAGAATCAGTACCAAGAGTTGTGTTTATCACAAATAAAGCAGTTTTATCTGTACATAATCTGCTATTAGTTTCAATTCCATATGAAACAAGTGAAGGGTCAAAATAACTCTGTACCAAAGTGGGCAATCCTGGTTTTAATTTGCTATTTCCATCATTACCAAAAAAAATGCCTTGTGGATTATAACCACAACTTAGTCCGTAATTATTAGGATTATCAATAGTAGCTAAATAATTGGTATTACTAACATAATGATAAATTTTGCCGTTTTTTGCTATTTGTAAACCAGCCGAAAAATTTCCTAGAGATGCAGAAATTACTTGTTTAGAATTATAAATAGTTGTAGCATTATGAGAGGTAATATCAAATTGACAAAGTTGCCCATCTCCATCGGTTTCTGCATTATAAGAAACATATAATATATTAGCATTAGGAGAAAATTCAACTCCATAAACCCCTGCGTAAGGAATTTGTGTTGGAGTAGGTACTAGTTTAAAAAAAATTGAATTAAATATTGCTCCAGATGTATTATCAAAATCACACAACTCTACCAAATTATTTTCATAAGAATGTGCTGCTGCAATTTTTTTTCCATCAATAGAAAACTTTAAAATACCTATCGCATTATTCTGAAATTTATCTATAGTAACTGCCCCTACACTAGTAATAGGTGTAGTATTTATGCCTGTGCTAGAAAGTAAGTAAGTATAATATTTATTTGAATTAAATTCTTTTACAACTACCCAAAAATCTACTCCATTACAGTGGTGTGTTATGGCTAATTTTTCGTAACAGTTAGCAAGGAGTAGTACATTCTTCTGTATTACCTCGCCATTTCCATTGTCGCCATTTTTGTTAACTACGTTATATCTTAAACCTCTATTTCGTTTATCAGCTCCATCTACTGTGAAAAGATAAAAAAGAGTATCATTATTTGGCATTGGTACTAAACTAGCATTATTAGTGCTACTTAAATCGCCAAACAATCCAGTACCATTTTTTACTACAGTATGTTTATCATTTAAAAGTGTACTGCCATTTGAGTAGAATAATAGTTTGCCATTTGCATCAGATAGCACAGTTCCACCTTCATCATAAATTAGTTGCCCATCATTAAGTACTTGTGGTGGATTTACATTAAAATCAATTCCAATTTTATCA
>JANNWD010000458.1:0-2348 GCA_031408315.1 Bacteroidota bacterium | reverse complement strand
GGATTTTCCAGCGAGCAAATCCGGTCGCAGTCAGCTTGCACCGGGCAATGACGATGGTTGCGGTAAATTCGCGGTTGATCGTCGACAGGTCGGTGAGCGGGTTCTGAACCACGCTGCCGCCGGAGGCGTCGATTCCCCTGATAACGTCATCGAGAACGACGCTATGAAACCGGCGAAGCGAACGGTTGATCTCAATATAGCGATAATCGTGGTCGGGCGTAAAACCGACCAGTGAATAAGCGCGAAGCAAGCTGCCAAAACGCGCATGAAAGGCACTGCTCGACGGGCAGTTTTCGGTCTCGTCGATGATCAGTCCCGACAGACACCCGTTTTTGCCGTAAATCGCGCGAAGCCGTTCGAGCATTTCGTCGTCGGTCAGACGGCTCGAACGGGCGGCAATGATTGCCTGAACGCGGTCGAACAGAGTGCGTTCGACGATGGGCGCAAACGCGCCGTCCGACCGCACCCAGTTTTCAGGGGCATTCTGGATATGCTGGCGTTTGAGCTTAAATGATGTCCGCGCCCAGACATTGTTGCCGACATATTTCTCGTTGATGAGGATTTCGTGGATCGTGCCGCGCGTCCACGGCCTGCCAAGGTCCGAGAGGATGCCGCGCTCGTTCAACCGGTGGGCGATCTCGCGTTCGTTTTTGTCGCCGATCACAAAGTCGCGGTAGATGTCGCGAACGATAGCGAGCTCGGCATCGGGGCCAGGCACAAGAATGACGCGGTCGGTGGCAATGCTCTTGTGTTGCCCGCGCAATAATTCGCCCTTGGACGTGCCTGCCTGATCGACGAGCATCCGGCGCAAGCCAAACCCGGGTGCGCCGCCCTGCCGAAACCCAAGGCTGATGAGGTTGGCCTAACCGGCAAACACTTTGACCGAAAGTTCGCGGCTGTATTCGCCCGCCATCGCGCGCTTCACAGTCTTGATGATCGACGACCCGATGGTGCCATCGTTCTCGAACTGCTCGGCGCAATAATGCACGGTAATCCCAGCGCGCTTGCACTGAATTTCATAAAGCGCGGCTTCGTCGGGGTCCTGAAAACGACCGAACCGGCTCACGTCATAAACAAGCAAGACCTCGAAATCGGCGCGACCCTGCTCAACATCGTCGAGCAATTGCTTGAGCGCGTCGCGCCCGTCGAGCTTCAAGCCGCTTTTACCTTCATCGGCATAGGTGCGAACAATATCGTAGCCGCGCTTCGCAGCATACAGACGGATTTCCGCTGCCTGATTATCGGTCGAGTGTTCTTGGTGCTCGGTGGACATGCGGACATATTCAGCCGCTCTCACAAGGGGAAGTCGAACCGGCTCACCGCCGCTTGGCTGATTCCAATCAATTACCATCATGTTGGTCCACCGGAAAAATGAAATGCGGCAGCCGTCGCTCCTCTGCGCCCTACGACAAAAGGAACGGCAACATGTTTCCTAAAAAGGGCAAGGAATTTCCGGATGCGCGCGACAGGGTGACGTCGGCACAGCTTTCGGCGGCGATCCAAAGCGCGCTGCGCGAGGAGTTGGGCACGTCTCACAGGGCTGCTAAGACAGTGATGCGCTGGACCACCGCAAGCGAGCGAACGGCAAAGAACTGGCTGGCAGGCACGCACTGCCCGAGCGGATTGCACCTGCTGGCGCTCGCCCGCGAGTCCGATGCGGTAATGGCCGCGATTCTCATCCTTGCAGGGCGCGAGCTGAACGTATCGGCGCTCAGCCTGATTTCGTTGAAGGCGGGACTAATGTATGCGGTCAATGCCATCGACGAAGCGATTGACTCCTCGGCTTAGCCAAGCCGACCGTCGCAAGGGGCGGTGCAAGCCATGGTCCGCTTGACCAAAGCGGGCCTCAATCGAACATTTCGATCTGGTTGCGCATCGGGTCCCAAAACCCGACGTCGAGCGGGCGCTGTTCACGGCGGGGCTGCATCGGCTGCTCGGCTAGCCAGCCAAGCCGTTCGCCCATGCTGACGGGCGCGACACCCGCCATCATGATCTGGTCGGGGTCGGGGGCTGCGACGGTGGGAAGGTCTTTGCGCTTCATGGCCTCGGCTCCGCTCAATATTCATCGGAAAGCATGATGGTCAGGACGCGCCGCGTGATCGCGGGATTGGCCGCGCCCTCGCTGGCGAACCGCATCGCGCGGTCGTAATAATCAAGTTTCCAGAACACCCGTTCGCGCTCGTCCTCACGGACACGCGGGCGCTCGGTGGTCCAGCGGCCGTCCTCAAGCTGATAGATCGTCCCGAAGTCGCGCTCGCCGTGCGGGTCGTTGTCCTCGTCGAACGCGTCGAACGTCTCGATCAACTGGCGGACACAAGACTGGTCGACCTCGAGCAGCGACTGAAACC
>JANNWD010000457.1:0-3669 GCA_031408315.1 Bacteroidota bacterium | reverse complement strand
TTAAAACATCATCATTAATTTTTAATTTATACAAAATCTTTTCATCACTTTGCCTTGTTACTTCACTTACTTGGTTGTTATCACCAGCAATTCTTGTTTCGCCTAAAGTACTTTGGTAATTGGTTAGCGGAAAAGTGTAAGCACTATCGCTACTTACTGCAACTACTGCAATACTATCTACATCTGTTTTTTTATAAGCCCTTAAAGTACTATCTACTTCTTTAGCACTAGGGTTACGCAAAATATCGTCGCCAATTAAAACCAGTGTATCTAAGCCCTCCGCCTTAGTGGTAAAAAAGCCAGCATAGCGGTTACCAATTCCATTTTCATCACTTACAAACGTAAAGTGGTTTACATTATATTGGCTAGGAAACCTTGCATTACCATATTTTAAATTGCTTAATTGTGTTACTTGATTAAGCTCTGGCTTATCGCCAAAGTTGGTAATTAAAAACACATTATATCTATTATCGCTTGGTAAGGTTGTGCTATCACCTTTTGCACTAGGGCTTGGTCTATTGCTACTAAAAATTATACCAGATTTACCAGGAAAAGCCACATACGAAGCATCCATATCATCATACACATCGTTAGTAATTTGCTCTGCTTTTTCTTTTAGTAAATCTAAAATAAAAATATCTGTATGGCCATTTTTTACAGCAGTAATAAGCATTTTACGGCTATCACTACTGTACTTCATATCTTGTATTTGGTCAAAAGTTTTAGTTAAATCTATTTTAACCGATTTTACTCTTGTTACAATATCGTATACAAAAAGTTGTAAAGCCCCTTCTTTAGCGTAAGCCACTGCAATACGAGTACCTTTATTATCCCAAGCCATTAACGGGTAGTTAGGATTCATTTCGTTTTGATATGTTTTGCTACCAAATTTTAATAACGTTTTGTTTACATCGCCATCATTATAAATCACTCTTACAATACCTTTTTTAAATTGTGTAACTACATAGCTATTATTTTTTTTAATAGGGTTTACATTAAATCTAAAATAATTTAAACGCCTATTTATATCAAAACTTTCAACAACATTTCCTTTTGGGTAAGGTTTACGTCTATTAATATCGTTATTATATTTTTCATCTTGATACTCCATAAAATCACTCAATACTTCTTTAAAGCTTTTTTTACATATTTGTATACAAGCCTTCTTCATACTTTTGTATTGCGTAGCTAAATAAAGTAAGTAGGTGGTGTTTTCTTTTTTGTACAATTCATCTATATAATACCAAAAAGCATGACCAGCTATTTCTGGTTTTTCAAAACTAAACTGATAAAAGTTTTTGTAATTACCACTTAGTATTTCACTTTTTAAATCATCATCTTTTTCGGTATTCCATCTTTCGGCAAGGTAGCTTACGTAGCCATCGGTAAGCCATTTAGGTAAATCAAGCAAAGCTTGATTGCTAGCAATTTCTGTAAGGTCGTCGCCAAATAATTTATTATCCGTAATAACTTTAGCAATACCACCACGTACTTGTATTTTTAATTTTTGATGGTTAGCATCAAAAAACATTACTATTTTATTGTTTACCAATTTTGTAACACCACTTGTATTTTGCCAATCTTGCCCAAGCCCAATATTACTTTGCTGAAAATCATGATAATTATTGTACAAAATTATATTTGCCCTACGTTGCAAACTATACTCCGCCGCCGTTTCAATTTGTGGCAATTCTTTTTCGGCAACTTGTGCTACATATTGTGCTAGTTCTTTTCCACCCTCATTAAAATAAACATTAAAGTTTTTAGTTTGATAATACTTCCATTTAAATTTTTTGTATTGCACTCTATTTTTTCCAAACTCTACACTATTTACTTGAGCATAAGAAAAAATGGGCATTAGGCAATAGGCAATTATTACTAAGCAAATTGAAAATTGAAAATTGAAAATTGAAAATTTCTTTTTTGGGTTACCAGCTTTTGAATTACTATTTAACACTGTTGCGTCGCACTCTTGTACTGCATACCAATTGGCAACTTTTACTGTATTATCGACTGGCATTTTATTTATTAAATCTTTCATCATTATAGAATTATGCTTTATATTATTCATTTACTTTTGCAGTCTTTCACACAAAGCAACAAAGAATACGAAGTACACTAGGTTTATATAAATTTAAATGCTTTGTTTCTTTGTAATCGCCGTTTCTTTGTGTGAAACCTTTTAAATTATTACTTAAAAATAGTTTATTTCTATTAAACTAAAACTATCAAAATTTAAAGCCTGTGTTAAAAATTAAATCATTTGTTTTCAGCCCTATACAAGAAAATACGTATTTACTCTATAACGAGTTTAATCAATGTGCTATTATAGACCCTGGCTGCTACTTTGATGCCGAAAAAGAAGAACTTACACAATTTATAACTGATAATGGTTTAACCCCAACACATTTGCTAAATACGCATTGCCATTTAGATCATGTTTTTGGTAATAAGTATGTAGCCGAAAGATATACTTTAACGCCACAAATACACCCCAACGAAGAACAAGTATTAGCGTTTGCACCCACAAGTGGTTTAATGTACGATATGCCTTTTGATAATTATGTAGGTAAACTCATCTTTTTAAAACAAAACGATACGGTAACTATTGGCAAAGATGAGTTGCAAGTTATAGAAGCTCCTGGCCACAGCCCCGGGCATATTTGTTTTTACAACGAAGCACAAGGTTTTTTAATTGGTGGCGATGTTTTGTTTTACCGAAGCATTGGCCGTACTGATTTACCCATGGGAAATCATCAACAATTAATAGAAAGCATACAACAAAAATTGATGGTGTTGCCAAATAAAACAATTGTACACAGTGGTCATGGGCAAACAACTACAATAGGAGAGGAGAAAGTAGAAAATCCTTATCTTACTTAAAAATTAAGTAATAAAAATTTACAACTATGCTACTACCAATTGGGGATGATAACAGTGCTTTACACACAAGGCCTTATGTAACTTATGCTTTAATAGCCGCCAATGTTTTGGTTTGGATTTTATGCCAAGGAATGAGTGGCGAAAGTGCATTTACCTATGCCTTTAGCACCGTACCTGCCGAAATTATTACAGGTAACGATATGGTTACACAAGCTCAAAACTACGTTGATCCCAATACCAATATTGAGTATTATATACCAGGCTTAAATGTAACACCCATACCAGTATATTTTACATTACTTACCAGTATGTTTATGCATGGCAGTTGGATGCATTTAGGAGGAAATATGCTTTACCTCTTTATTTTTGGTGATAATTTAGAAAACAGATTAGGTAGGGGAAGGTACCTGGCTTTTTATTTAGTTACAGGAATTATTGCCTCATTAAGCCATGTGTTTAGTACCTTTTTTCAACAACAAAGTAGTGTAATACCAAGCCTAGGTGCTAGTGGAGCAATTAGTGGTGTATTGGGTGGATATATGTTGCTATTTCCAAGGCTAAAAGTAAAAGCACTTTTTCTGTATCAAATTATAATAATACCTGCATACATAGCATTGGGTGTTTGGATTGGTTTTCAAGTTGTAAGCGGTTTATTAAGTGGTAGCGGTAGCGGCGTGGCTTATGCAGCACATGTGGGTGGCTTTTTGGCTGGTTTAATTCTTATTAAGTTTTTTGATAAAAAGCCACAAATAGTTTCTTAATTATTTTTTTCTTTTATAAAAATCT
>JANNWD010000456.1:0-2108 GCA_031408315.1 Bacteroidota bacterium | reverse complement strand
TGTACTTGTATTAATTCCGGTAGCACTTGGATTATTTACTACACTTGCAACACCTCCACCAAAATTATTAAACGGATAACTATAGGTAGTTGATTGAAAATCTAACGGTAATATTAAATAATTAGGTACAACATTAGTAGCTAAAAAATTAACATCATCCCAATAAAAAATACTACCAGTACCAACTCTTCCAAAATCAAAAAAGATAGTACCCATATTATATGTATAACTTAAGTTTAATGCAGCGGTACCAGAAGATTGATTAGCAAAATCAAAAACCAATGTTTCCCAAGTGTTTGCTGCCTGTGTCATTGCTTCTGTTTCTACCGATCTAGCATTGTTACCTCTATCTTCTACTTTCAATCTTACTCTAATACCTGCCGCTGGCGAATATACTCTAACACTCATTTGTGTTTTTGTAGCTGTAAAAGGAAGGGCTGTTGTATAACCTGCACCCATAGTTGTACCTGCATACGTTTCTGCACCATTTAATTTGGTTGTCCTTTTTACATTGTTACCTGCATTAGTAGGATCTTGTGCTGCAATAGTTTGGCTATTGCCAAAGTCGGTAACTTCATAGTTAACATTTGGTAAATCAAAGGTTATTGGTAATACTAAAAGCCCTACTGGCATTTGGTTTGCTAAACGAATATCATCAAACAACCAAGTAAAATTTGGTGAGCCATCCCCTACTGTTCCTAAATCAAAAATTAACACCACTTTTTGGTAAGAATTAGCTGTGTTAATTGTTCTATAATCAAACGCTAAATCTTCCCAAGTATTTGCAACGGTTGTAACTACTTCTTTTTCAAAATTTATACCAGGGTTAGTAAGATTTTCTACTTTCAATAAAACCTTTGCACCAACTCTTGGAGAAAACACTTTCATTCTAAAAACTTTGTTAGCAGAAAAATCAATTGGCGTACCAAGAGTAATTAAACTTCCTCCATAAACTTCTGGAGCATTTTTTACCATTCTGCCAACTTTGGCACTAGTATTAATACCATTTATTTGTGGATTATTAATTTTTGTAACAACTCCTCCACCAAAATCGCTGAAGGTATAATTAACTGTAGGCGACTCAAATGTTATTGGAATTAAAACAGGATCTGTAATAGTAATTGTTGTTGTGTACGTAGTTGTAGCAGCACCGCCACTATAAGCAACTACCCTAACTGTATATGTACCTACAGCGGCATATACATGACTAGGTGTTTGACCTTCTAAAAAACTTTGCCCAGGTTCGTTTGCTACATCGCCCCAAAATACTCTAAAAAATGTTTCGTACGAAGCTGTTGCAGTAACATTTACTTTAAAATTATTTACTGCATCAATAGCAACAGTGGCTACTAAATTTTCTGGGGCTCTAAATGAAACGGTTAATTTTTGAATTAATTCAGTATTTTTTCCATTTACATTATGTGCCACAATTTTTACATCATACACACCTTCTGGGTAAGTGTGAGTAGTGTTTTTTCCGGCAGGGACATTTATGGGAGTTGTACCGCTATGACCGTAATATACATCGTAATAAACAGCACCTTCGCCATTAGGAGTAATGGTTACAAGTCCACTATTATCTTGTGTAATATTAAATAATACCGAAAGTTTTGCAGGTGCAGCCGCAGCATCTACAAATGAAATATCATCATTTATAGATTTTGTACAACTAGCTATTATGCTTAGCAAAAGAACAAAACTGAATAGAAATTTTATTGCTTTCATTATTGTTAGTTTAATTTAAATTAATAATTTGGATTTTGTGTAAGTCCACCATCTACTTCGCCTTGTGGTATAGGAAATACTTCATGTTTACCAGTTTTAAAACCCAGCGGTGTTAAAACAGTTGCAGCTTTTCCTGTTCTTACTAAATCAAAAAAACGTTCGCCTTCCATTGCTAATTCCAATCTCCTTTCATTTAATATAGCATCGTATAGAGTTGTACCAGTGCTAGTAATATCGTTTAATGTATTACCAAATGCTCTGCGTCTTACTAAATTCAAATAAGTTTGAGCTTTTGTATCGTTTGCAGCAGTTGCTTTATTATTTGCTTCGGCAGCCATTAACAATACATCTGCATAGCGTATTGTTCTAAAATTATTGGTATA
>JANNWD010000455.1:0-2065 GCA_031408315.1 Bacteroidota bacterium | reverse complement strand
CGCATTAAGGCGGAAACAAGTTCCTCTTTGCATCTCTTGTCATGTCAAAGTTGACAAAGATGAAATCCCGTCAGACAATTTTGATTTTAAGTTTATTTTTGATATAAATAAGGAAGTTTTATAACTTCCGTTTTCTTATTTTTTTTGTTACACAAATTTCTGGTGTGACAACCTATTGCTTAAGTGTTTTAGGTTTTTTTTATATTGGGTAATTTGTTACTACTATAAGTTTAAGGAAGCCGTATGATTGGAAACGATCACGTACGGCTTTGTAGGCAGTTACGGCTGACCGAACTTTATTGACCGAGGTATATTTGAAATTCTAGGACCAACAGGACTTTCTATTATTGCATTAAAAATTGGCTCAAATATTCATAAAATGCAAACCGGTTATATTTTTCATTATACCTTGATTATATTGTGCGATTCTTTGAGAGTATGCAGAGCTGAAATATTATGGCGTAGCTCTCGAACAACTACGAAGCAAATCTTTTAAAAAATTATAGATTGGCTAGATTGTTTGTTATAACTATTTACTAAGCGTGGCTTGATCAGCCTCCAGCCGTGTTCTTTTGGCTGAATACGTATAACAAACCTGAGTGATAGGACAGGTTTGCCTGGCGGAATGTGTAAGCAAATCTTTCAATCGGGAGTGCCGTCCAGCAGAGCATAAAAGCGTCTTAGAGTGCTAGGTTTGGCTAAACTAGGTGCGCAAGTTTAATATTCCACATTTCCCCGAACCTTTCTATTAGACATTGATTTAGTTCTAAAATTCGCAATATGATTATCAAGCAATTAGGGGATGGGGTAGAAGCATGTGGTTTTTAAAAAAAACCAGCTTAACGAACTATTGAGCGAGACGCCGTTACAAGGTCGGAGCACGTAAATAATTAACCTAAAATGTCGAATGAAAAATTTCGGATCGTGTCCTTCCAAAATGGAGGATTCGCGTTATTGTCATGGTTCAATATCAACTAGTAGACTAAAGAACATAGAATCGGCGTATAAATAGGCCCTAAAGGATAGATCGGTTTTGAAAAGAAAACCTGCAAATTTTTTTCAAACCACTACAAATATTGGTAAATGGAAAGAAGTAATTCTATACTTATGCTTCCAGCAAATTGCAGTCTAATACTTAAGTCAACTCTGAAAAAAAGCGGAAATAACGTCCACAGGAGAAACGCTGTCAAGAATAAAATGGACAGGCTTAAATAAATTGATACTTGCGATTAAGAACGAGTATAGAGGAGGATGAGATAAAAAGCAAAAGGTTAACTTGAATCAGCAAGTTTCGCTGAAAAGGCATTGTGGTAACTAACGGCATATGCTAACGTATCTCGTTATTGGAATGAGTAATTATAGCAATATTAATAGAATACAACTATGTCTAATCAGGCAAGTGAGGGTATAAGATATATATGTATAAAGTGCAGATAAAATCTTTAATTTAAGATTAGTATATGTTTGCTGAAATGAACAACATAAAATATTCGTTAATAAAGACGATGAAATTTCATATAAAAAAAATTCCAACGATAAGTAGCCGGATGAGTTGAAAGGTTCAAGTCCGGTTTCGAAAGAGGAATGGCAAGTAAGTAATAAAAGCTGTTTATTCTCTAACAATTGGGGCGACTCTATTTTTTGGTTTAAGAGAAGTATGGTTAGTTTTTGAGTTTTTTATGGATTATCGTTTATTTATCATTGTTTTTATGTTAAGTTTTTTTATAGTAAATTATATAGAAAATAAGAATTAGTTTTAATGGCGAATATAGCTCAGTTGGTTAGAGCGTTAGGTTGTGGTTCTAAAAGTCACAGGTTCAAATCCTGTTATTCGCCTTTATTTTTGTTAAAAAGTTTTTTTATGCATTAAATGAATTCCTAAACATTAAAATCAAACAATGGACGTTTAATAACGAAATATTGCGGTGAGTAAAAATTGTTTGCTGTGAACCGTAATTTTCCATAATTAGGAAACTAAACTTTGTAATATTAAAGTTTATTTTAATTTAAAATTAAAATAATTAAATTTAGTGAATTGAATCATCTAAGTAACTATTAAAAAAAT
>JANNWD010000454.1:0-1980 GCA_031408315.1 Bacteroidota bacterium | reverse complement strand
ATTTTTTTAATGATGTTTCTCTGATTTATAATATGAGTAAAAAGCGTATAAATTTTATCTTAACTATAAATAATATTTCTAATACTAATACATTTATTACAAATAATGTAGATGCCTTTTTTATTACCCAAAATTTATTTTATGTAAGACCTAGGCAAGTATGTTTTACAACTGCATTTACTTTTTAAGTTACCGAATACTTATTGTGTTCAACGTCAATAACTGTAACTTACCCTTTCTATTTATTAAAACCTTAATAGTTTCGTTAGGCGTTTGCAAAATATCTTTATAGGCTTGTATATTATTGCTAATATTGGTATTTACGGCTATTATTTCATCATCTACAGCAAAGCCTGCTTTATCGGCCGGCGATTTTGGAATTACATCCTCCACAACTATTACACCATCAATAAAATACATACCCAAGCCTGTATAAGCGTAGTCAAATGGCTCTTTAAAATTAGTATTTGGTAAAAGATGTATTTCTCTTGCTGCATAATTAATTATTAAATTAAACCTACGCAATAAATCATTGCCAATTAATCCACCAATGTATGGGTAGTTGGTTACATTATATTCATCATTGTACAAATAAGTTGGTACATTTTTAAACTTATAGCTGCCTATTTTAAATTCTTTAATAACTGTAAGTCTCATTTGCGATTTTCCTGCCATACCTTCTACCTGTGTTAGTACGGGCTTACGTCTGCTTAATAATATACTACTATCGTTCACAAATTTTTCACTCAGTAGTAAATACAAACCAGCACCAGTATCTATATAAAAATTAAAACTTTGCCTTTTTTTATCTTTTAAAGATGCCCATTGTATAGGCAATGCAGTAAATACAGGATTAAGTGTTGTCCCTTTTTTTGGATAATCTATTTTTCCAAGGCTAAATACTTCAATAAACAAACTATCAAAATTTACTTTTACAATATATTTACTCAAAAAGCTATAGCCTATAATACCATCAATTTTTTCGCCATATACACTGCTTAATACACTATAATCATTTACATGAAAGTTTAAATGTGGTATAGATAATCCATTTAGGTGAAGTGTTTTATCAAAAGCAAATGGCACCTTACGTATGCCGCCAATGCCCGTAATTGTAGTGTCTGATGCTGTTGTTGGTATTTTAAACTCTGCACAAGTAGCACTATCTAACGAAATACCGCCGCTACCAGTATCTAAAATAAAATTAAGCGTATCTTTTACATTATCAAATTGAGCATTGATAACTATTACCCCACCGCTAAATTGCATAAAAGAAAATCGGGTTATAAATTTAGCATTAGGTTGAGAAAAAACTTCTTGACCAACAGAATTTAAGCCCATTAAAAGGCATAATATAACAAAGCAATAAAACTTCATGTAGCAGTTATTCGAATATACAACCTATTGGATGTACTTTTGTTGTTAATTACACAAATACTAAAAATGGAATTAGCACAATTACTTTCAAAAGCCCTAAATTTCGAATTTTTAAGTGTAGAAGAGGGAGTTTTTTTGTTTGAAAATGCATCACTTACAGAATTAATGTATGTAGCAAACGAACTCCGTAAAAAACAAGTACCACATGGTAAAGTAACTTGGCAAATAGATAGAAATGTAAATACAACCAATGTGTGTATTGCCAACTGCAAGTTTTGCAATTTTTATCGTATTCCTGGGCATGCAGAGGCATACATTACCGATATTGAAACTTATAAACAAAAAATTGAAGAGACTATAAAATTTGGTGGCGATCAATTATTGCTACAAGGTGGCCATCACCCAGCATTGGGTTTATCTTTTTATGTAAACTTATTTAATGAGTTAAAAGCTCTTTACCAAAACATAAAATTATGCTATTGCAGAAATTGCCTAAACCTTATCTATTGCTTATTGCTTATTGCTTATTAATTTTTTCTTCTTGTAAATTTCGCCAAAAGGTTAACCTAATTGTACACAATGCCACTATTTATAAAGTAGATG
>JANNWD010000453.1:0-2391 GCA_031408315.1 Bacteroidota bacterium | reverse complement strand
ACCTCACCCAACACCAAGCCAACACAGGCATTACCAAAAAACTACCAAACCCCCACCAGCTGCCACCAAAAGCAAACACCAATAAACTAATTAGTAACAAATAAAATGGGTAGCCTAAAAAACCACTGCCCAAAATAATACTATCGTAATGCCCACTGTGCAATGCTTTTTTTTGCACTAAATTTTTAATAGGGTAATAAAAAGGTAGGTGAAATACTAAGCCTAAAATAGCAGGTAAAAAAAGCAAACCCTTTTTTATTGTTGATGTAGGTAGTGCAAATAGTTGCGTATGTTTTGCTTTGTCTGCTACATCAATTTCGTAAACCAACTTACTTAATTGGCTTTGTATAGTTGATGTAATATCGTTTAATAATTTACCATCATTTTGTAATTGCTCAGTAAATCTTTCTTTATTAATTACTTCGCCACCATTAATAATAATATGTTTTCCAAAACTAGTAAAGCTGCTATAATTAATACCAACTGGCAAAATCTGTAGCGAAATATTTTGCTGCCATGCAGCAGCAGCAAGCCTTGCAGTGCCTTTTTTTAAGGGGCGTAAATGCCATTCGTTTATACATAAGGCTTCGCTAAAAATTAAAACTATTCCATCCTGCTTAAAAATTTCAATACATTCATTAAAGGTGTCGTAGTTTTTATTTAGGTTTTGGGCTCCTTCTCTTTCCCTAAAAACGGGTAAAATATGTAAAGCGTTTAAAATTTTTGCTACTCCATCTTTTTTAAAGGCATCACCTCTTGCCAACGAATAAATTGGTTTGTTAAACACCGTACATAAAATAATAGCATCTAAAAAAGAATTAGGATGATTACAAGCAATTAATAATGGACCTTTATTTTTTGCAATAGCTAAATTATTTAATTGTATTTTTTTACAATAAAGTTGCAATGCAAGTGTAGCAGGTATTTTTAGTAGAGTATAAAGCAAATAGTAAGTTTAGTTTAATTTAATTGTGGGTCAATAGGAAAGTTAATAAGCATTTCGTATTTGCTACCCAATAGTTTTATACTGTTTTTCCAAATGTTAGGCAAAGTGGTATCAAAAACTATAGCATCTTTGGCAGTAGCAACTAGCCAAGTTTTTTCTTCAATCTCTTCATTTAATTGGTTAGCATCCCAACCGCTATACCCTACAAAAATTTTTATTTTCTGTATATCTATGCTTTTGGTTTTTATTAATTGGGTAAGTGTTTCAAAATTTCCTCCCCAAAAAATATTTGGGGCAAGTTCAATACCATCTGGTATTATATCAGGATATTGATGTATAAAATGAATAAAATTTGGCTCAACTGGGCCGCCATAGTAAAGCGGAATTTTGTGCCCCTTAAAATCTACATTTAATTCATCTAATGTATTTTCATACAATCTATTTAAAACCAAACCAAAATCGCCAGCTTCATTGTGCTCACACAATAACACAACCGTACGTACAAAGTTGGGGTCTTTTAAAAAAGGATCTGCAATTAATAATGTGCCTGCATCAAAATTTATCATGTTGTAAAATAATAATTTATTCTAAATGTAAAACAGTAAATCTTATAAACTAAAATAATCTTCTAAACCCTAAACCCTAAATCTTTCAACTTTTCAACCCTTCAACCCTTCAACCCTTCAACGCTTTTCCCATAAACCTACGTTAAAATTTTTTGCTTTATCTTTAATAAGCCATAATAATTTTGAGTTAATGAAGAAAACCTTGCCACTTATTACAGTACTTATTACCCTTTCCTTATTAGGTATAATCTTTTTTCAATTATTGTGGTTAGATAGTGCTAGAGATGCTAGAAATAAACAATTAGATGAAAACTTATACCAAGCAATGCAACAGGTTGCTTTGGAATTAACAGAAGATAAACCCTCGATACTAAATTTTAATAAAAAAAGCGATTTGCTTTTCCCTAGCGATAAAATGCAAATGCAATATTTAAAACCTTCGGTTTTACAACGCTATAACGAGGAAGAAATTTATATTATAATTAGAAAAGCCTTTAATAAGTTTCAACTAAAGAACTATGAATTTGAATTTGCAATTACTAGCAATTCGTTAACAGGTCAACAAATGTTAAGTAAAAATTATTACAACCTTTATGCCGACTCTGCTAGTGGAAAAAACACAAGTTTTGTAATGCCACTTGAGCCAGCTTCGGGTAGCAGCTTCGAAAATCTTGTTGGCGAAGAGTTATTAAATGTAATTGTCCCACATCGCAACTCAATGATATTAAAAGAAATGTTTTGGTTTATTATGGGGGCAATTTTATTTACCATAATTATTACAACGGCATTTTTTATAACGGTACGTACACTCTTACGTCAAAAAAAGGTAAGTGAAATTAAAAACGATTTCATTAACAATATGACACATGAATTTAAAAC
>JANNWD010000452.1:0-2115 GCA_031408315.1 Bacteroidota bacterium | reverse complement strand
TGGGCATTACCTTTAGAAAAAGGGTTATTAAACGAAAATGGCTTAGTTGTTGGCTTTTATAACCATGCAAAAAAAAGTTGCGATAGTTTTAGTGCCATAAAACACAATAATTTTTTACCCTACACTATGGCGGCTCTTTATGCAAAAAAAAAAAAATGGAACGATGCGTTAGTGCTAAATCAGTATAATAATATTTGCGATAGTACAATTGCCAATATTTTTATTTGTAAAGATGAACAAATTTTTACACCACCATTAACCGAAGGTTGTATAGAAGGCATTACAAGAAATAGAATACTTAGTACACTCAACGAAAATAAATTTGAAGTAGAAGAAAGGCCATTAACGCAAAATGATATTTTACAAGCCAATGAAGTTTTTTTAACCAATGCTATAAACAATATGCAATGGGTTGGGCAAATAGCCGACAAAAAGTATAGCAATAAAATGATACAAAAAATTTATAAATTAATTTTTGAAAAAGGCTAGGTATAAAAAATTTCAAATAGGAAAGACTTCCTTCTAAGATGCTGAACGAAGCAACTCAAAAAAATGAGGCTAAAAAACTCCGAAATTCATCATAAACTATCGAACCGTCAATGCTGAGGAACGAAGCAACTCTCCAAAACAAAAAAGATGTTTCGTTCAACTTGACTAAAGCCTGTTTTTATTAACTAGCTACCATTTTTTATATAAAAAGATTGCTATTCAATTTAAAGCTAGCTTAAGCCATAATACTGAACGAAGTGAAGTAACTACTGGCGAATGTTTACCTTAAGATAAAGTGTCATTTAAAAGTCTAATTAGTAAAATCTATTTTTTCCTCTATTAAAAATTAAACAAAAAGCCTCTTCAAAAAATGAAGAGGCTTAAACTATTATACCAAACATTTACTTTTCGTATTATTGAGTGAGTATTATTTTTTCTGTTAGTAGTTGATTATTTAGTAAAAATTGTAGCGTATATATGCCACTACCAAATTTGCTTAAATTATTTAATTGAATGGTATTAATGCCTTTACTAAGTTTTGTTGTTTGCGTTAATACTAATCGTCCTGCATTGTCTAATAATCTTACTGTTGTATTTTCATTATTCTCTGAAGTAAATCTAATACTAGTAAAGTCCCTAGCCGGATTAGGCATTATGGTAACAGGTTGGTTGTTGGTTGATTTTCGTACCACCAATATATTGCTGTACTTTATCTCTCCCAACTTGCCCACTACCTTTAAGCGGTAATAAATTACTTCACTGCCTACAGTGCTTATATCATCTGTGTAACTAAACCCTTGGTTCATGTTTAACTCTACTCGTTTGGTTACTTCCCCTACTTTGCTATACGTTGTATTGTTGGTACTTCGTTCTATCTCAAAATGAGCTATTTCCTTCTCCGTTATTATCAACCAGGTTAAGTGTACCGTACTGTTGTTTTGTGGTACTCCTGTAAATTGTAAAAACTGTACTGGTAATACTGCACTGCTAAATCGCCATGCTCTATCAGTATGCCCTGGGGCTTTTCTTGATACTGGACACCTAGCTCCAGGGGATGCATCACCTGCCGTATAACCACCTGTGCTTAAATTATACGATGTGCCTTTTATACTACTGCTACTATCAAATTTATTATCCAACCCATCCCCATCACTATCTAATAACGTTAACGCTAAATCCTCATCGGCCATGCCATTCATATTAAAATCGTTCCCTTCTACTATATCCAACTGTCCATCGGCATCTGTATCCAAATCTATATAATCGGGTAAACCATCGCCATCTGTATTTACGGGTATTATACCGCTTCCACCATACAATAAGGGGCGGTTATCATATCTTGTATCTAAGCCGTCATTATCTGCATCTGTGCCTAATGCCATGCTGTATCCTGCTGGTAAGGGGTTGGCTGTTGGTTGTCCTTCTATTTGATCGGGTATGCCATCATCGTCACTATCTATATCTAAATAATTTGCATTACCTCTGCCATCCGTATTTTGATTGTTTAAACTGGCTTGGGCATCTATTACATCGCTCCAACCATCGGCTCCATAAGGGCCTGTTACCCATCCTAGTAAACTGGGGTTTGTATAACCGGCTTCTATTACATCCACTATGCCGTCTCCA
>JANNWD010000451.1:0-18100 GCA_031408315.1 Bacteroidota bacterium | reverse complement strand
TTTAGAGAAGAAAGCCAAACAGAAGATGGTGAAGCAAAAAGAGATGATGAAAATTTTCGTTATGTTGCTGCTTGGAAATATGCTGGTGAAAGTAATTGGGAATTGGAAAAAGAAGAATTGAATTTTGAAATTGTGAAGCCTAGTCAACGTTCTTATAAATAAAAAACTAACCATTACAAATGGAGCATTACAATATGAACCTCACTCTTAAAGTGTGGAAACAAAAAAACACAAAAGCATCTGGTAGTTTCGAAACTCACCAAGTAAAAGATATTTCTAGCGAAATGAGTTTTTTAGAAATGTTTGATGTGCTTAACGAACAATTAATACACAAAGGTAAAGAGCCAATTGCTTTTGACCATGATTGCCGTGAAGGTATTTGTGGCATGTGTAGCATGTATATAAATGGTAGAGCACATGGCCCTTGGGAAAAAAATACTACCTGCCAGTTACACATGAGGGCTTTTAAAGATGGGGATACAATAGTTGTAGAACCTTGGAGGAGCAAGGCTTTCCCCGTCATTAAGGATTTAATGGTAGATAGAAGTGCTTTTGATAGAGTAATACAAGCTGGTGGTTATATTAGCGTAAACACAGGTAATGCCCAAGATGCAAACGCTTTGCCCATTGATAAAAAAAATGCAGATGATGCCTTTATGGCAGCAGCTTGTATTGGCTGTGGTGCTTGTGTGGCAACTTGTGTAAATAGTAGTGCAATGTTATTTGTAAGTGCTAAAGTTAGTCAGTTGGCATTGTTACCACAAGGGCAGCCAGAGAGAGAAAGCCGTGTATTAAATATGGTAGCACAAATGGATAAAGAAGGTTTTGGAAATTGTACAAACACTTACGCTTGTGAGGCTGAATGTCCTAAGGGAATTTCGGTAAGTAACATTGCAAGATTGAATAGAGAATATTTAAGTGCATCGTTAAGTACGGAAGAGTAAATAGTTGATTAAAATAAAACAAAAGCCTTCAATTTTTGAAGGCTTTTGTCATTAAAAGCCAGGTACATCTCAATTATTTTTAATTACGTATTTTTATACTGTACTAATCATTGCTACTTTTTTGAAAAGTAAAAAATTATATCTATCATTTTTTTGTTTGCTTATTGTGCTTCTAGCTAATTCACAAGAAGTCCCCTCTAATTTATCTAACCAAAGAAAAAAAGTATTTAGTACAAGCGAAAAATTGGTAAAATTAGATTCCTTAAGTATTGTTCCCAATTCAATTGTAATAGATAATGTATTGCCAAATGCCTATCAAATTAATGAAGCAAATGCTACTTTAACTTGGCTAGTAAAGCCTTTAACAGATAGTTTTGTGGTTATATACAGAGTTTTCCCTTTCAAATTAAATGCCTCGGTAAAAGGATATGATTATGATAGTATTAAAAATAATTTTTTAGCAAATAAACGGTTTGCTTTATCTCCAATAGAAAAGCAGGGTAATCCATTGTTTGATTTTGGTACAATAAAATCGGAGGGCAGCTTTGGTAGAGGAATTTCATTTGGAAATAGTCAAGATGCTGTGGTAAATAGCACCTTAAATTTACAACTAAATGGTTTTATTGGTGATAGCCTAGAATTAACTGCCGCCATCACCGATAATAATATTCCTATACAACCAGAAGGGAATACACAAAATTTAAATGAGTTTGATAAAATTTATTTACAAGTAAAAAAGAAGGGGTGGCAAGTAAACCTTGGCGATATTGATATACGCCAAAGCAAAAATTATTTTTTAAATTTTTACAAACGTTTACAAGGTATTTCATTTATTACCGATAATAAAATTGGGGAAAATATAAAAAATTCTTTTTTAGTAAGTGGTGCAATTGCTAAAGGAAAATTTACTCGTAATTTTTTAGACCCACTAGAAGGTAACCAAGGGCCATACAGACTTAGAACGGCTAACTTTGAATTATTTTTTGTAGTACTAGCTGGTACCGAAAGAGTTTTTATGGATGGCGAATTGCTGCAACGTGGCGAAGACCAAGATTATGTAATTAATTACAACACTGCCGAAGTAACCTTTACTCCTAAGCGATTAATTACAAAAGATAAACGTATACAAGTAGAGTTTGAATATGCTGATAGAAATTTTTTGAACAGTCAAATTTATGCAAACAACGAAATAAATTTTAAGGATAAATTTTTTGTAAGTGTTGGTGTATATTCAAATTCAGATGCAAAAAACTCTACCATAAACCAAACACTAGATACTAAGCAAAAACAATACTTAGCTAATGTGGGTGATGGTATTGATACTGCATTTTTTGTAAACGCTGTAAAAGATACTTTTAGTGTTGGAAAGATTTTATACAAAAAAATGGATACACTTTACAATGGAATACTCCACGATTCAATATTTGTTTTATCAGCCAATTCAAATGATGTTTTATTCAATGTGTCATTTACTTATTTAGGGCCTGGTAAGGGCAACTATACACAATTATTAAATGCCACAAATGGCAAATCATTTGCTTGGGTAAAGCCAGATGTAAATAATTTGCCACAAGGCGATTGGGAACCTGTAACACTTTTAGTAACACCCAAAAAAACACAAGTACTTACTGTAGCGGCAGAATATTTATTTAAAGCCAAAACAAAATTAAAAACTGAGGTAGCTATAAGTAAGTATGACGTAAATCTTTTTTCGAGAAAAGATAAGAACAACGATGACGGAATTGCTGCTAAGCTTGAGTTTGAAGATGATGAAAGAAAAATAAATTTATTTAAAAAGAGGTTGATTTTTCAAACAAAAGTTGGCTACGAATATGTACAAGCCCGTTTTAAACCTATAGAACGGTTACGCAATGTTGAGTTTTTAAGAGATTGGAGTTTACCTTACGAAGTTACTAATGCTGATGAACATTTGGCAAGCATATCCACCAAACTAACTGATGCAAAAGGTAATTTTATTCGATATGAAATTACCAATTATAATAGGAGTGATAAGTATAATGGGGTTCGCCAGCAATTAAATCAATATGCTACAATAAAAGGCTGGAAATTGAGCAATAGTATAAGTTTTACTAGCACCAATAATCCAGTTTTAAAAGGTATTTATTTACGACCAATAATTGATATTAGCAAGGTGCTTACAAAGTTTAAAAAAATACAACTTGGTGCAAAGTATACTGGTGAAAACAGTAAGCAAACCTATAAAATTGCCGATACTTTAACACCATTAAGTTTTGCCTTTAATATTACAGAAGTGTATGTAAAGTCAAATCAAGAAAAATTGAACAAATGGGGTGGCTCTTTTTTTACTAGAAACGATTTATATCCTATAAAATCATCTTTACAATTAGCCGATAAAAGTTATAATTATAATTTTTTTACCGAACTATTGCGTAGCGAAAAACATCAAGTAAAATTTAATATTACCTACAGGAAATTATCTATTGTAAATGCTGCCATTACAAAACAAAAGGCAGATGAAAGTTTATTAGGCAGAGCTCAATATTATGCAAACGTTTGGAAGGGTTTTTTAACTGGCGATGTATTGTATGAATTAGGAGCAGGGCAGGAGCAAAAAAGAGAATTTACTTACGTGGAAGTGCCAGCTGGACAAGGCGAATACACTTGGATAGATTATAATAGTAACAACATACCAGAGTTAAACGAATTTGAAATTGCCGTTTTTCAAGATCAAAAAAAATATATACGAGTATTTACACCAAGCAATCAATATGTAAAAGCAAATTATGTACAGTTTAATTATAACATAAATATATTACCCAAATCGTTATTAAAAATTACCAACCAAAGTAGTTTTATAAAAAAGCAATTAAATAAAGTAAGTACAAATTCTGCTCTGCAAATAAGTAAAAAAGATATTTCTACTGGCAAGTTTCAATTTAATCCGTTCACAAAAAAATTAGTTGATACCACCTTAATAACGCTAAGCTCATTTTTTAGTAATACACTTTATTATAACCGTAGCAATATTGTATGGGGTTTTGATGTTACACATAGTATAGCAAATTCAAAATCGTTGTTATCTTACGGCTTTGAAGGAAGATCCTTAAGAAATTTATCGGGAAAAATTAGGTATAATATTGGTAAGCGAATTATTACTAGCCTAAATATTAGGCAACTAAAAAATGTATTGAATACCAATGGCTTAAAATTTAATAATAGAAACTATAACGTTACTCAAAACGTTGTAGAGCCAAATGTTGCTTACATATATAAATCAAATTTTAGATTAGGCTTAAGCTATGGTTACAGCAATAAACAAAATACAATCGATTCATTGGAGAAAGCAGTAACCAATTCCTTATCGGCAGATGTTAGGTATAATATTTTAAATAATAGTACGATTAATGCAAGATTTACTTTAAATCAAATTAATTTTAAAGGGTATGCCGGTGCCGAAAATACTACAGTTGGATATATTTTATTAGATGGATTATTGCCTGGCAAAAATTATTTATGGAATATTGAATATACCAAACGCCTTGCTGGTAATATTGAAATTAGTGTTCAATACGAGGGTAGGAAACCCGGAGAAACAAGAGTTATACATATAGGCAGGGCAAGTGTTAGGGCAATATTATAACAACCTGTTTTTAGGAATTAAAAAAGAGGCAAAATTGCCCCTTTTTTTTAGAATATATTAACTAAATAATCCACCTTTTTTTAAGCTTTTAACACCTTCACCAATTTTAAAACCGTTGTGAAATACTTCTATTTTATAATCACCTGTTGCATATTTACCATCATTTCTCCAATCTAAACTTAATGTTTGGCGTTGCCCTTGAGTATAGTTTACATCCATTTTTTGAGTAAATGCTTTTTCTGCACCTTCTCTAGTATTAAATGTTCCACTGCCTAAAGCCTCGGCTGATACTGGTTTTCCAGTAGGATCAGTAATACATACATAAATCTTTTTTTCACCACTTGGCGATACTCTATTTTCATCCAAATCAAAAGCAATTCGAAATTTATCAACTCTTTTTGCGGTAGTAGTTGTTTTTTCTTTACCACTACTTTTTTCATTAATTCCAGTAATGCTAAAATTTGAAGCATGTAAGGTAGAAGCTACATCAATAACTTCTTCTTTTTGCTTAATAACAGTTGTAGCAGAATCGTAATTTTTTCTAACTACATCTCTCTCTTTAGTTACTGTTTCCTTCTCTTCAATCAATACTAACTTTTCGCCTTCTAATTTCTCAATTGTTGATCTGTACGTCACAATATCAGTATTTAAAGAAGCTATTAACGATTTTGCTTCTGCTAACTCTTCCTTGGTTGCATTTGATTTATTTAGCAACTGCTGAATACGAGTTTTTTTCTCGGCTATATCTCTATCCCTTCTTGTAATTACACTGTCTTTACTATGCTCCATGTTTGCACTGCTAGTTTTAATCATATCGTAACGCATGGTAGCATCGTCCAATTCTTTACGCAACACATCTTTTTCTGAAGAGGTAGATGCTAATAAAGTATCTTTTGTTTCAATAGTTTGCTTAGTTTGGTTTTTATCGTAAATTATATACCCCCATGTACCAAGCAATGCTGCAACTAATCCTCCAGTAATTATATTTCTTACATTAGATGTTGCTTTAGGTGCTGTTATAGGCTGTTCTGTTTTCTCAGCCGTTGGAAAATTTTCGAAACTCATAATAAAAAGATTTTTCTTTTAAAATAAAATAAATGTGTTTGTATAGTTGAAATTAATAAAATTTAATTTCTTTTTAAGCATATTTCCAAAACTGTGCCAATTTTTTAAGAATGTTAATAACGTTTATTTTTTTAATCTTATTTTCTACAAGCATTTATTAGTGAAAATAATAATTTTTAGTACAAATTTGTATAAAATTAACATTTACTAAACGCTTATCTTTGAAATAATGAGTGCAGAAAAAATTATTAGTGATTTTAAAAAGAAATCGTTTAAACCCCTTTATTGGCTTGAAGGAGAAGAGGATTACTATATTGATTTGGTAATGGATTATGCCGAAAATAATATTTTAACAGCTGATGAATCGAGTTTTAATTTAACCGTTTTTTATGGTAAAGATGCCGATTGGGCAGGTGTAGTAAATGCTTGCCGTCGCTATCCAATGTTTGCCGAAAGGCAAGTAGTGTTGTTAAAAGAAGCACAACACATGAAGGACATTGATAAATTAGAAGGATACTTTGAAAACCCTTTGCCGTCTACAATTTTTGTAGTGGGTTACAAAGGTAAAACCTTTGATAAACGAACCAAATTATACAAAATAGTAAAACAAAAAGCGGAAATTTTAGTTTCAGAAAAACTTAAAGATTATAAAGTTGGCGAATGGATAAAAGAGTTTGTAACTACCAAAGGGTTTACTATTTCGCCAAAAGCTGTAGTATTATTAGAAGAGCATATTGGTAATGATTTAAGTAGAATTGTTAATGAGTTGGAAAAACTTTCGCTAAACTTAAAAGAAAAAAAAAGTATTAGTGAAGATGATATTGAAAATTATGTTGGCATTAGCAAGGAGTACAATGTATTTGAATTACAAGCGGCTATTGCCAAAAAAGATTTAGCTAAAGCGTTAACCATTATACAATATTTTGATGCTAATCCTAAAGCAGGGCCTATACAAATGGTGTTGCCAGCATTATACTCAAGCTTTAGCAAAATATATACTGTTTTTGGCATGGCTGATAAAAGCGAAGCAGCATTGAAACCGCATTTTTATTTTAACCAAACTGCCGTACGTAATGCCTTAGATACTATTAAGGCTTATCAATACGAAGGGATAGAACGTATTTTATTATTGCTACATCATTACAATTTAAAAGGAGTTGGAGTTGGAGATACTGGTACAAACGATGCCTCGTTACTAAAAGAAATGGTGGTAAAAATGATTGCGTAATTATAAACATTCCAAGCTGTCAATCTTATCCTTATGCAGTTGCTGTTTTAATTCTTCTAGCCCATTAAACTTAACCTCATTTCTTAAATATTTTTTTACACTCACTCTTATTGTATCGCCATAAATTTCTTTTGCGTAATCAAATACATTTACCTCAATCACTCTTTTTTTATCATTTATTGTTGGTCTAAAACCAATGCTCATCATACCCTTATAAAGTTTATTTTCAATTGTAGTATAAACGGCATAAATACCATCACCTAGTACAATTTTTTCTTCATCATTACTTTTTAAATTGGCAGTAGGGTAGCCAATTGTTCTACCAATTTTATTTCCATGTACCACTTCTCCCTCAAAAAAGAAAGTGTAGCCTAATAGTTTATTTGCCTCTTCAATTTGCCCATGTAAAATGGCATTACGTATATTGGTACTGCTAACTTTTACAGCATCTAGTAAATGCTCAGGTATTTCTTTTAAATAATAATTGTATTCAATGGCTTTTTGTTCCATTAACATAAAATCACCTGTTCTTTCTTTTCCAAATCTATGATCGTAGCCAATAATTATGGTATGAGGTTTAAATTTTTCTACCAAAAAATCTTTTATGTATTCTTCTGCAATTTGGTTAGCAAAATAGTCGGTAAAAGGCACTACTACTAAATGATTAACCCCAGTTTTTGCCAATAATTCAATACGTTCGGTTAGCGTATTTAATAGCCTAATACCTGTAACAACACTACTCACAATTTTCCGAGGATGTGGGTGAAAAGTGATAATAACAGATTCTCCACCAGCATCCTTGGCAGCTTTTTTTAGTGATTGTATAATTAATTGATGTCCTAAATGAACACCATCAAACGTACCGATGGTTAGTACAGCATTATTAAAATGTGGTAAACTGTCTATATTGTAATGTACTTGCATATTTGCACAAATTTAATTGATAATTTTATAATTAATAATGGATAATTCGATTGTAAATTGCATTCAAATTCCAAATTCAACATTAATTAATGTCTTTATACAATAAAAGAGGCGTAAGTGCCCAAAAAGAAGAGGTACATGCTGCGGTTAAAAATTTAAACCAAGGGCTTTATCCAAATGCATTTTGCAAAATTTATCCTGATTATTTAGGTGGAGATGAAAATTTTGTAAACGTAATGCATGCAGATGGTGCAGGTACAAAAAGTATTTTAGCCTATTTATATTGGAAAGAAACTGACGATATTTCGGTTTGGAAAGGTATAGCTCAAGATGCTGTTGTAATGAATTTGGATGATTTACTTTGTGTTGGTATTTACGATAATATTGTTTTTAACAGTACTATTGATAGAAATAAAAAATTAATATCTGGCCAAGTTTTAGAGCAAGTAATTAACGGCACACAGCTTTTATTTGATGAGCTTAAAAATTATGGTGTAAATATTCATTACTTAGGAGGAGAAACAGCTGATGTTGGAGATGTAGTACGTACAGTTGCTGTAAATGGCACTATGACTTGCCGTTGGCCTAAAAATAAACTAATTACAAACGATAAAATACAAGCTGGAAATGTAATTGTAGGCTTTGCCAGTTACGGACAAGCAACCTACGAAACCGAGTACAATAGCGGCTTAGGCAGTAACGGGTTAACTAGTGCACGGCATGATGTATTGAGTAAATTTTATGCTGAAAACTTTACTGAAAGCTTTGACAATAATTTGAGTGATGACGTTGTTTATATTGGAAAACATACATTAAGTGATAAAATAACTGTAGAAAATGAGCAGTTGACAATTGGAAAATTATTATTAAGTCCAACTAGAACTTACGCCCCAGTTTTAATGCAACTTTTACAAAACCATTTTGATAAAATACATGGGATTATACATTGTAGCGGTGGTGGACAAACTAAGTGTATGAAATATTTGCCCAAAAATTTTAGAATTATAAAAGATAATTTATTTGCACCTCCACCGATTTTCAATATTATTCAACAGAATAGCGGATGTAGCAATAAAGAAATGTATGAGGTATTTAATATGGGCTGCCGCCTAGAAATTTATTGTAAAGCAGAAAATGCACAAATTATGATTGATGCTGCAAAGCAATTTAATATTGATGCTCAAATTATTGGCAGGGTAGAAGAGAGTGATAAAAAAGAATTGCAGATAAATCTTTCTACCGAAAAATTAGTTTACTAACGAAGCGTTTTAAAATAGTAAAGTAAAATAAATGGTTTACTGTACTTATTTATTTAAATTAATTTTTTGGGCTACAGGATGTTCACATTTGAATGTTAAGCCTAATAAATTAGCCATAGTTTGTGCAAATTGTTGTTGATAAAATTGTTCTCTTATTTTCACTTCGCCTTTTGCTTTAATGGTTGGTCCCATTACAGCAAACCAAATTTCATTTGCACCTACAATTTTATTGTTGTGGCTTGTCCACTCTGTTTTAATTGCATCCCCACGTCCATGATCGGTTGTAATAAATAGGGCAGTTTTATTTTTGTATTGTGGAGAAGATTGAACATAATTCCAAATACTTTCAATCCATTTATCCACTAGATTAGCAGCGTTTAAATAATCTCTGTATTGCCCAGCATGAGCCCATTCATCTGTTTCGCCGTAGGCAATGTATACTACTTTTGGCTTTTTAGTTTGTAAATAATCCATAGCTGCATAGTGTGTAAATACATCCAAACATTCAGCTTCGCCAAATGGTTTGTACGAATTTTCCAACATATCACCAATCAATTTTGCTGTAGTTGAAGAATTAGTTTTACTCGGTTTTTTAAACCCATCAATAACAGGTACACCACTTTTTTCTTCATTTAAAATTCTGCTAAAAGCATTCCATGCACCAAAGGCGGCTACCTTGTTTTTGTATTTTGGTTGATGGTTAAAAAACTCCAAAACTGTTGTATTTGGGTTTGCTTTATAATCGTTAGTATTTATTGCTGTATCAGGATGACCAGTAAAAATTTCGTTGTAGCCTGGGTAGCTGAACCAATAATTATTAGCAACATCAACCTTATTGCCCAAATTTCTGTTGCCGTAAATTTGTCCTTTTTGCTCAATAGTACTCCATAAAAATGGAAGTAGTTTTTGCCTTCTTTCTACAAAATTAGTTGCCCAGTATTTTTTAAAAATATCAGCACTATCTCCTTGATTGTACTTGTTATTGTTAGAAATAGTACTATCCATGCCTCCAAATATTTCTTGCCATCGTAAACCATCGGTAGTAATAATAATAATATTTTCTACTTTTTGTGCAAAAGCAAAAAATGAGTTAAGCAAAAAAAATGCTGTAAATAATTTTTTCATAAATAGGTTATTTTTTATTTAAAACATTATAAAGCGATTTTATTTTTATAGCTGCAATTTATTTTATACTAAAATATTTATTTGTTTCGCTAACCACTTTTTCTTCATTTGCTTTTAAATCAATAATAATTTCCACTTATTTAAATTCATTTTTAGATGACAGGAGCAAGCAATATGTGTTATAGTATATTTTAAATGTTTGTAAGCAATTCTTTAATTTTTCTTACTTCATCTTCATCTACACCAACCGATTTTAAATTTTCATTCATTGATGGTGAAGTAAAATTCATTTTACTTTCCGTAATAATTCTTGCAGAGGTATGAAATTCAGTAGCACCAGTTTTTTGTGCTAAATCTATGATGTTATCACTACGAACACCGCTGCCAGGCATTACAATAATTCTGTTATTAGCTTGTTTTACTAATGCTGCAATATTCTCTATCCCTTCTGTTGCTGTTGGTTTTTGGCCAGATGTTAAAATTCTATGGCAACCAATTTCAATAACATCTTCCAATGCTTTTGTAGCATCTACAACTCTATCAAATGCTCTATGAAAAGTTACTTTTAATGGATAGGCTAAATCAACCAATTGTTTGCATCGTTCTTTATCAACTGTACCATCTGCATTTAACATACCAATTACTACACCAGCACATCCAAATACTTTGCACACTTTTATTTCCGATTTTATTACATCAAATTCGGCATCGTTATACAAAAAATCGCCACCTCTAGGGCGAATGATGGGATACAAATCAATGGTTAAAATATCTCTAGCCATTTTTATTAATCCATACGATGGGGTAGTGCCGCCTTCACTTGGGCTAGCACATAACTCAATTCTATTTGCCCCTGCATTTTGGGCAGCAATGCAGCCGTTAATGTCGAAGCCAATTACTTCAAGCCCCAAACCCTTCAAGGGGCTTTTGGTACTTTTATTATCAGGGTGTAAATTATCCATTTAAGAGTTTAAAATTTGAAGTCTAAAGTGAGCTTTTGGAACATCCCGATTTTTTCGGGAAGGGATTTAGGGTAATAAATATTTAGCATAATGTAATTTATTTTCATTATTGCTTTTTACACTAAACACAAATCCATTTTGAATAGCGTATGCACCATATTGTCCTTTTTTATTCATGGCTAAAAAACCTACTTGTAAAGTTTTGGCTTTTGCTTTATCTCGTTTTACAATTCGTTCTACTGCTTTTTTACAAGCCATTTCTGGGCTATAGCCTTGTCGCATAAATTCTACCACTAAATGTGTACCACAAATACGAATAACCTCTTCTCCAGTTCCGCTACTTGTAGCTGCACCAATTTCATTATCTACAAATAAACCTGCACCAATAATTGGAGAGTCGCCAACTCTGCCATGTACTTTAAAAGCCATACCGCTTGTGGTTACAGCGCCACTTAAATTTCCTTTTGCATCCATAGCAACTAATCCCATCGTATCATGATTAGGTGTTCCATCATCAAAAAAATTTGGAGCAAAAGGACCATTCTGTTTTTTATTTTCAATATTTATTACAGGTTTGTATTCACTTTTTTTAATCCACTCTGCATAAGCGTTTTTTGCATCGGTAGATAATTCTGTACTTTCCAGAGTAAAGCCATTTTCTACGGCAAATTGTTGTGCACCATTGCCTACTAAAATTACATGTGGTGTTTTTTCCATTACTTTTCTTGCAACAGAAATTGGATGTTTAATTCTTTCCAAACCTGCTACAGCACCGCAATTGGCGTTGTAATCCATAATACAAGCATCCAATGTTACAATTCCATCTCTATCGGGATAACCACCTAAACCAACACAACAATTAATTTCATTTTCAATATGTATTGCACCAGCTTCAACAGCATCAAGCGATGAACCATTTTTACTTAAAATTTTCCAAGCAGCAGCGTTAACAGGCATTCCACTATCCCAAGTACTAATTACAATTGGTTTTGTTGATGCAGTAAAATTATTTGCTACACTTTTTTTTGTAAGTAATAATGGTGCAGTTAATGCAGAAAGGTTTAAAAATTTTCTTCTATTCATAAAATCTTATAAGTTGTTTTTCATTACTTCAATCTAATCAATCAGTTCCCCCTTCAGGGGGCGGAGGGGGTTAATATTCCCCATTCATACCAAAATCTGCTTTTCTTGTTTTCCATTTACCTCTAGTAAAATCTGGTATGTTTTGCACTTGTCCGCCTTCGGCAATGCTTTTTTCGCTAAGGGGTGTAATAGCGTACCAGCTTGCAAAATCGTATACATCCATCGGAAAATTTGTTCCTCTTTTTATACATTCAATAAATGCATGATCTACAAAAAAATCCATACCACCATGCCCAGCACCTTCGGCAACTGTAGCATATTTTTTCCAAAGCGGATGGTCGTTATCTGTCAGCCATTTTTCTGTATTATCCCAACGGTGACTATATTTCATTTGTTTTTCAAAATAAATAAAGCCTTGTTTGTTTTCGCCCCAACCATAATCCTGCCAAATACCTTCGGTGCCTTGTACTCTAAACCCTAAGTTGTAAGGCCGTTGTAAACTTGTATCATGTGTAAGCAAAATAGTTTCGCCATTAGCACATTGTATTTGTGTAGTAACAATATCGCCACATTTAAATTTTAGTTTTGCATTGGGATGGTTTTCGCCACCTTTTGCATGCTCTTTTATATATTTATTTAACCCTCTTGCTTTACTTGCCATACTCGAAAGTTTAGTCATTCTATTCCCTCTATTTACATCCATCATTAACGCCACTGGTCCCAAACCATGTGTGGGATAAAGTTCTCCATTTCTATTTACATAATGCTGTGTACGCCACTGGGCTTCGCTATACGCATTTTTACCAAACTCTACACCGCTGTTGTAAGCTGTTTTTCCATCGTTAAAAAGTACACCACGTAAATCATGTTCGTAACCGCCTTGCCCATGTATTAATTCGCCAAACATACCTTGTTTTACCATGTGCATTATGGCCATCACATCTCTTCGGTAACACACATTTTCCATCATCATTAAGGGCATTTTTGTTTTTTCGGAAGTATTTACAACATCCCAACAATCTTGCAACTTCATAGCACCGCAAACTTCAATGCCTACAATTTTTCCAGCATTCATAGCATCAATGGCTTGTTCGCTATGCCACTCCCAAGGGCTGCAAATTACTACTGCATCAATATCGTCTCTTTTTAATAAATTTTTATAATCTTCGTTTCCATTTTTATATATAATAGGTTCGTTTTTTCGGTATTTTCTATATTCAATTAATGCTTCGTCTATACTTCTTTGTTGAGGGTCGGCAAAGGCTACTATTTCTACATCTTCTCTTTGCAAAAAATTACCTAGGTGTTCATGACTTCTAAAACCTACGCCAATCATACCAATTCGTACTTTTTCTTTTTTGGCAGACGAAAATGCTTTTAGTTGGTTAGTAAGTGTAAGTGCTGCACCTGTAAGTGCTGATGTTTTAATAAAATCCCTTCTGTTAAATGGCATGCTTTATTTATTTATGTATAGATAATTTTTTAATCATTTCGGTACTTGCACTTTCGGCGTACATTCCATAAGCACTAGTCATTGTGCCTTTAATTAATCCATCTTTTGATTCTATGGCGTAAATAATATCTTCATCGCTAGGGTTTGTATCTCCTTCAAAGCGATAGGTTTCTACAATTTCAAATTCATTTGGGTTAAGACAAATTTCGTTATTTGAACAAATGATTTTATCAAACGCAATGTTAAAATCTATTGTGAAGTTTCTGTTTTTTAAGTCGGCTAATGCCTCTGTAACGGTTTCGTATGTTTTCATATTTTATATTTTGATTTACCTCACCCCCAACCCCTCTCCGAGGGAGAGGGGAGTTTAAAACACAACCTTTTTAGTAGAACAATAGAATTTTTCAATTATTACTATTATCTATATTTTCTTTATTTAAAGTTAGGTAAATTATTGCAATAATAGTTACAATTGCGGTTGTTAAAAATGTGGTTATTGAACCAAAGTTATACCACAATATACCGCAAACTGTGCTTGCAAATAATGCTGCTAAACTTTGAAAACCAGTAAATGTTCCAATAGCACTTGCGGTTTGAGTTTTGCTTACCATATTAGTTATCCAAGCTTTGCTAACACCTTCGGTTGCGGCTGCATAAATACCATAAAAACCAAAAAGTATAATAAATACAAGTAAATTATTGGTAAATGCAAAACCAACATAAACAAATACAAAAAGAATTAACCCAATAAATAGCATTTTTTTAAACCCAATTTTATCCGCTAGTTGCCCTATTGGATAAGCTAATAACGCAAACACTAAATTGTAAAAAATGTACACAGCAATTACAGCAGTATCGGTTAAGCCGCTTTCTTTCATTTTTAATAATAAAAAAACATCGCTGCTATTAAAAAGTGCAAATAAAATTAAGCCAAATACTAATTTTTTGTATTGCGATGGAGCGGTTTTCCAGTAGGAGGTAAAGTTTAGAAGTTTAGGAGGGTTTAGGGGTTTAATATCGTTTTGAAGTTTAGAAGGGTTTACGGGTTTAGTTTTTTCTTTTATTAGGAATGTGCAAAACACTGCAGCCAAGCCTGGTAAAAATGCTACTAAAAAAAGTGTTTTATAATCGAACGGAAAAAAGTATAAATATACCAATGCAATGGCTGGACCAAGTACTGCTCCCATTGTATCCATACTTCTATGAAAGCCAAAAACTTGTCCTTTAGTTTCTTTTGTACATTCATCACTAAGCATTGCATCTCTGGCACCACTTCGTATGCCTTTACCTAGTCTGTCGATGGTTCTGGCAAAAAAAATCCAGATGGGATAAAAAAATATTGCCATCATTGGTTTACTTATTGCACTTAAAGCATACCCAAATTGCACAAATGGTAAACGCTTACCAATGGCATCGCTTTTTTTACCAAAATAAGGTTTTGTAATGCCTGCAACAGCTTCGGCCAAACCTTCTAAAATCCCTATTAATACTACACCAAAGCCAATATGTTTTAAAAAGATGGGCATTATTGGATACAGCATTTCACTTGCCATATCGGTAAATAAACTTACCAAAGAAATAACCAAAATTGTTTTTGTAATTACTTGTTGTGGGGAAGTTGTTGGTTGTTGCAATTGTGTTGGTTTTATCGAATGTAGGAATTAGTTGGTAAATTGCGGCTAGTTAGCCACAGATTACGCAGATTAACACAAATTATTTTCTGCTTTTCATTCTACTGTACAGTAAAAGTTTAAAAATGGTATGTAGTACAAGTGAGTGACACAACGATGTTGCCATGAAAATATAAAGCTGGTAACAAAAAAGAAAAAATATTATGAGTAAAGATAAAAAAACAACAAAGAAAACAGCACACAAAAACTTGCTAAAAGGTATATTGGATATTAGCCGGAGCGGAATGGGTTTTGTGATTGTTGAAGGTCAGGAAAAAGACATTAAAATTAAGCCAAACGATTTTGGTAGGGCTTTTAATGGCGATGTGGTAAGGGTGGAAGTGGATAAGCATGTAAGCGGCAACCAACGTATGGAAGGCCGAATTGCTGATGTGATAGAACGTAAGCAAACCGAATTTATGGGCAATATTAACATTAGTAAAAACTTTGCTTTTTTTACTGCCGATACCGAAAAATTGATGCCTGATTTTTTTGTGCCTATTGAAAAAATTAATGGTGCAGTGGATGGCGATAGAGTTTTAGTAAAAATGGTAAAATGGGATAAGGCAGATAAAAAACCAGAAGGTGAAGTGGTGAGTGTTATTACTGCCGAAAATATTAATAATTTTGCGATGAGGGAGATTTTGACAGATGCTGGTTTCCCTATTGGGTTTGATGAAGAAGTGATGAAGGCGGCAAATAATTTATCGGAAAAAATTAGTAGAGAAGAGTTAAAAAAACGAAAAGATTGTAGAGATATTTTAACGTTTACGATTGATCCTGTAGATGCAAAAGATTTTGATGATGCAATTTCAATTCGTAATATGGATAATGGTAGTTACGAAATTGGGGTTCATATTGCTGATGTTAGCCATTTTGTTACTCCTAATTCTGTTTTAGATAAAAGTGCTTACGAAAGAGCCACCAGTGTATATTTACCGGATAGAGTAAACCCCATGTTGCCCGAAAAAATTAGTAACGAATTGTGTAGTTTACGCCCCCATGAAGATAAATATACGTTCAGTTGTATTTTTCAAATTACCAATAAAGCCGAGGTAAAGCATAAGTGGATTGGTAGGACCATTATACATAGCGATCATAGATTTAGTTATGAAGAAGTGCAAGAGATTATAGAAAAGAAAGATGGCTTACATTATAAACCTCTATTACTTTTAAACGATTTAGCTAAACAATTTAGAAAACAACGCTTTGATAATGGTGCAATAAATTTTTCAAGCCAAGAGGTTCGATTTAAGTTAGATGAAAAAGGAAAACCTTTGGGCATTTTAATAAAAGAAAGTAAAGATGCACATAAATTAATTGAAGAGTTTATGTTATTAGCAAATAGAACAGTGGCCGAATATGTAAGTAAAATAAAAGTGAATAAGGAGCCAATACCGTTTCCGTACCGTATACACAATACACCCGATGAAGAAAAGCTAAAACCATTTGCAGCATTTGCCAAAAAATTTGGGTACACATTCGATTTAAAAGATGAGGCTGCAATTGCAAAATCGTTTAATCAATTATTGAAAGATGTGCAAGGCAAGCCGGAGCAACATGTGTTGGAGCAATTGGGTATTCGTACAATGGCTAAAGCTGTGTATACAAGCGGTAATATTGGGCATTATGGTTTAGGGTTTGAGCATTATTGCCACTTTACATCTCCCATACGCCGCTACCCCGATGTGCTGGTGCATAGAATTTTGCAAGAATGTTTGGATAAAAACTTGAAGCTAGATAAACTAATGGATGAAAAATGTAAACATTGTAGCGATAAAGAACGTAAGGCAATGGAGGCAGAAAGGGCTGGAAATAAATACAAGCAAGTAGAATTTATGCAGCAATATTTGGGTGAAGAGTTTGAAGGAATAATTAGCGGTGTGGCAAGTTTTGGCTTTTTTGTAGAAACTGTTTTGCATAAATGCGAAGGCATGGTAACCGTTAACCATTTAAGTGAATATGATGATTTTAGGTTGGATGAAGCAGATTATGCACTAGTAGGTTTACGTACAGGCAAAAAATTTAGAATGGGGGATGCTGTTACCATAAAAGTAGTGGCTGCTAATTTAGGAAAACGCCAGTTAGATTATGAATGGGTGAGTGGAAAAGAAGGAAAGGCTGCAACTGTGAGTACAACGGAAAAAAGTAAGAAAGTTATTAAGGCAAAGAAAAAATAAACATGTACTCATTTATAGAATTAGCTCAACAGTTTGAAACAAAATTTGATACAAGGCATTTTCCTAAAGAGCCTGCAACCCTTTACAATGCAGCTCAATATATTTTAGCAATTGGTGGTAAAAGAGTACGCCCTGTAAGTGTTTTAATGGGTAACGAATTATTTGCCGAAATAAATAAAGATGCTTGGCAAGTTGCTGCTGCTATTGAATTATTTCACAACTTTAGTTTAATACACGATGATATAATGGATAAAGCTCCATTACGCCGTGGTATGCAAACTGTACATGCAAAATACGGCGATGCTACTGCCTTGTTGGCTGGTGATGTAATGTTTGCCCAAGCTTACGATTACCTTACCCGTATTGATTTAAGCTATGTGCAAAAAATTATAAAACTGTTTAACCAAACTAGTAAAGAAGTATGTGAAGGGCAACAGATTGATATGGACTTTGAGCAAATGCAAAACGTAAGTATTGAGCAATACATACACATGATTACGTTAAAAACTTCTGTGCTTTTGGCAGCTAGTTTACAATTGGGTGCAATATTGGGTGGGGCAGGAGAGGGTAATCAGCAACACATAT
>JANNWD010000450.1:0-10825 GCA_031408315.1 Bacteroidota bacterium | reverse complement strand
ATTACTTTTTGATTACCCATAGTAGAATTCGTAAGGGTATAATTACCCTTACGAATTCTACTATGGGTAATCAAAAAGTAATTGAGTTAATCTTTACCAACCCCAATTTTGCATTTAGCAAATACAAAATCTGCTACGATTCCACAACAAATTGGGTATCACAGATAACGTATGAAATAAAAGAAGATATTGAAGATAACGAGGATAGTTATAATAAGTCAAGCTCAAGCAGTACCTATATGGTAGTTACTGCCTATTTTACAAATTACCAAACCGCAGCATTTACCAATAACTATTACAACCCTGCAAATTACTTTTTGCCTGTAGGGTCAAATTATGTTCCTCAAGGTATATACAGCGATTATGAAGTTTTTATTGCATCCCCTAACTTAATAAAATAAGCCGAATGAAGTTCTTACCAATTCGTTTACTATCACTGCTGATTCTATGCTCTATTTTAGGGGCAAAGCATACCGATGCCCAAACGATAGAAGCCCCCATCATTAAAGCCCTAGACGGTTCATACCGCTATCTTGGCGGTTCACTGGTTAACCAAATTAAAAAAGATTCTTCAGTGATGAATGAAGATGATAAATGGTGGATACCAGCCGAAAAAGCCAAACTGGATTTAACAGGGGGATATCGCATTAAGAATATCATTTCTTTAAAGCTAAACGAAGATTCCAATGCATTATTAAAACCAAAGTTTACAGTAACGGTAAGGGTTAGGTTATTTATTACCCGTAGCGATGGCGTATTGGATAGCACACAAACGCCCTTTTTATCCATTACATATGATACTGCTACTGGAGCAAAATATAACAACCAAAGTGTGTTAACCTTTTACAATGCCTATAGAGTACGGGTAAAAATATTAGGTGTGGATAGTACCTATGTACCCACTAATGTATCGCCAAAACCAGCGGTAACACCATTTGTGCGGTTAGAAAATGAAATGCAAATTACCAGAGAGTATAATTATACTTGTAATGCAGCAAGTGCTACTGCATTAACACTAACTACAAATACCATTGCCACTAATGGCGAAGCCCTAGTAGGCTGGCCATTAATACAAGGAGCAACGGAATACGATTTGGAATGGGCGTATATCGATAATGAATCATTGCTTGACCCTGAGTTATATAAAACGGCTGGAAACCTTGATGCTAAAAAAATCTTTTTAAATAATTCCACTCGAATTACTGTAGCAAGTACTCAATATTCCATCCCAATTATTTACGATGAGGCTGGAACAGTATTTGTGCGGTATCGACCGGTACAAAATAAACCCAACGGACAGCGGTACGAAGGAAATTGGAGTTCCGACAATTCCGCAGGCTTAGGACAGATACTAACCAATACGGGGCATGAGCCAGCTTTAAACTGGCAGGTTACTACCAGCTTTGCCGAAGATGGCAAACGAAAATCGGTAGTGCAATACGCCGATGGTTCACTTCGGGCAAGGCAAACCGTTACTAAGGATAATTCTACTAATACTACAGTGGTTGCTGAAAGTTTGTACGATTATCAAGGTCGCCCTACCATACAAGTGTTACCTGCCCCTACCATTAGCGGCTTAATACAATACAGCAAAAATTTTAACCGAGGATTAAATGGGGCGTATGATAAAGCCCTATACGACACTTTAGTAGATGTAAGCGATTATTGCTTAGGAGCAGCACCAGCCATGGCTACAGATAGCGGAGCAGCAAAATATTACTCTCCTAATAATCCATTAGCCAATGTTGACCATAATAAGTTTATACCTAACGCCAATGGATATGCTTTTACCGAAACTAGGTACAGCCAAGATAATACAGGCAGGGTACTAGCACAAAGTGGTGTGGGTGAAAACTATAAAATAGGCAGCGGTAGAGAAACCCGATATTTTTATGGCAACCCCAGCCAATATGAGCTAGATGGCTTATTTGGTACCGAGGTTGGTTATGCCTCTCACTATCAAAAAAATATGGTAAGAGATGCTAATGGACAGTATAGTGTAAGCTATATTGATATGCACGGCAGAACCATTGCTACAGCATTGGCAGGTAAAAACCCTGCGGCATTAGATACTGTACCATCTTACAATAAAAAAATAGTAACCGAAAAACTGGCAGACTCCAGCAATAACCTTGTAAAGGATATGGTAATGGAATCCAGCCGTTCCATACTAGTGCCAGATTCTGGTGCATATACATTTACCTACTCACTCAACCCAGATAGTTTACGAGTAGCTACTTGTGCCAATACAACTATTTGCTACGACTGTTTGTACAATTTACAAATTAGTATTACTGATGAATGTAATAATTGCCACTTGCCTAATAGAGAGCCATATGTAGTGGTTGATAGCAATTTTAGCTTTGCCAATATAGATACACTTTGCAATACACCAGTAGGGTTCAACCGAGCCTTTACCATTGGTTTGCCCGAAGGTAATTACACCATTACCAAAAAATTATCAGTAAGCAAGTATGCGTTTGAGTATTATAGAGATAGTGTGTTTATGAAAAAGAACACCTGTAAAACTTTTCAAGATTTTTATAAAGAAGTTTCTGATACTATCCGGAGCCAAATGGATTGCAGCCCTCCAAATTGCGATAGCTGTACCGCTAAAACAGGCAGTATAGTTACATTTAGAATAAATTATTTAAACACAGCAGGCATACCCTTAGCCGATAGTGTGGAGTATAGAGATGAGATTGCAACAGCCTATGCCGAAGCCTTGGAAGAGTGCAAAGAAATTTGTGAAAATAATAGCCAAAACGATTTAATACGCAAGGTAATGTTGTTGGATGTAACAGCCCCATCAGGGCAATACGCCAACCCCGATAGTGCCAATCTAGCCAGAGGGCAGGGCAATATATTTAGAACAACCAATGCCAATACAACTCCAGTTTGGCAATATAGCAATATTATATACCATGATGAATACGGCAATCCCGATTTAATTATGAATAGTGCAGGTACATTAGTAGCTCCTAATCACACCAGCATAACACAAGCCGAATTTATCGCCAACTTTAAAGAAAGTTGGGCAAAAGATTTACTACCCTACCATCCAGAATATAGTAAGCTACTAGAATACGAAAAACATATACCTAGTCACTTGTGGGATGAAAAATTTGGGCAGGTAGAAACGTATTCCGAGGCTAACAGTAAGGGCTACCTTAACCCCGTAGCCTTAACAGGCAGCCAACTGCCTTCGCATTTTAGCACTATAGCAGCAGGGTACGACCCACTAGCAAAACCAGACTCATTGCTAAACGGCATTATGCAAACCGCTGTGTACAATTTTAAAAATGATAACAACCACTTCTTTAGCATGTGGGGTGTAGCATCGGTAAGCGGTAAATGCCCCGATGATAATAACTGTGCAGTAAACTATAAAAACACTGTCATTAATAATTGCATCAATTCATCCACTTTTTGCGATGGTGAGTTGGATATGAGTTGGAGAAGTTTCCGCCAAATCTATCTTACCGATAAAAGGCGAAAGTTGATGCAAAAACTGCACACCAGCTTCCCTTATGTACGGTTAAGCATACCGCAATACAGGATTGAACATTTTGCCGAAAGCGATGCCGCTATCGACTTGTATATGACAGAGGTTTCCACACAAAGCAGTGGTACTATTTTAGCAGGTAGCCAAGCACAAATGCAGGCGTTCTATCAAAATAATTGCGAAAATTATGCTGCGGATTGGTGGACAAAACTAGCCCCATGTAATCTTACTACCGCCGATAGCCTTAGTTTAATACCTAGAATGGTACAGATATGCGTTGCCGGTAGCGACGCTACTCATACATTTGGTAGCAGCAGTACCGCCCCTGCTAGTACTTTGCCCTACAAATCGTTTGAAGCGTTAATAAAGCATTATATAGATAGTATGCACACTATCAATCCTACGCAATACAATTATGATATTAGTTGCAATGCCGATGCTATTTACATGCCCATGCCTTATGATAAGCAACAAGCAATGGGTACAGTAGTATTGTGGACAAAACCCGATAGCTGCCAATGCGATCAAATTACCACACAATACAACCAGTACATTAATTCAGGGGCGGTTGACTCTAGTTTTTCTGCATACCTATACCGTACTAGTGGTACAGTAATAAAAGATATTACCTTATCCAAATTAAGAAACCTTTGCAATGGAGTTGATACTTGCAAGTTTATGGTATCACCCATTTACTTACCACCTGTATTGCAATGTGGTATTAAGGATATTTGTGTTACTTGTGTACAAGTACAAAATACATTTGATTCTTTTAAAGTAGTATATCCAGGTGTGTTACCCGCCTTTGATGAAAGTGATAGCTTGCAAGCGTTAAAGAATCGAGCCTTTGCTAATTATATGAACAATCATATAGGCTTTTCTAAAACGGCTGCAGATTATTTAACCTTTATGAGCAATTGCCCAGTAGGGTATGATACCATAAGTGTACGTTGCGACTCTTTAAAACTATTACTAAAAAATTACCAACAGCAACAGTACAATGCACACACACCAATATATGATGATGGTTGCGATGTAAGCCGCATTAAAATAAACAACGGTGGTTGGACTCACGACCCTGCCTTTAATTTTAATGAGTGGATGCAAAACGGGTCTTTTCAAATGCCCGAAAAAGATACCAGTATCTCAGGCGGTGGTATATCCACCCAATTCAATTATACCGATACTTTATGCCTTGATAATTATTTTGTGTTTGAGTCAAGAGTTAAGTTCCCAATAAAACCCCACCATTTACAGCACTATGTAAATAAAGGGGGTGGTGCTTATCGCTACGGGTCACATTTTCAGGAGTTTCATTTTAATAACCTCGATGTATATATTCTAATACTTAGAGGTACATGGTTACACCCTCAAGCTATTGATAGTATTTATGGTTATGTATGGATAAAAGAAAACGGCGTATATACACAGCAGTATAGCAATATCTCTACAGGGTTAAAAACCCTGCACACTTGGGCTAATATTAAACTAGATATACGCAATGGTGTTGGTAATGCCTATTTAAATGGGCAATTGCTCCATCAATTTACTTATGTAAATGCCTTTAATCAATTTAACGCTTATGCTACCGACCCTTACGGTTACGACTTTGCCATAGACCATATTAAAATGTACGACACTACTGGCAAGCTCCGTTATTTTGAAGACTTTACAGGCTGCGGCAGCATGGGCAAGCAAACCTTGCCTAGGTGCAACACCAGTTGCCCACAAGGTTTTGTAAACTATTACAACACACAGCAAAATACCAATTACACATTTAATCAAATTGATAGTGTGTACTTTGCCACTTGCGGCATACACCCACAGCCATGTACAGACGACCCTAGCAACTGCGGAGATTTAAAACAAGCCTTAGTAGAATACTATAAAACCACTACACCGCATGATACCACGGGTACACAAACTGCAATATGGTCTTTACATAGCACCGTACCAAGATTTACCCCACCAAGTGGTTATAGGGTAAACGACTTTATACAAAATGGTATGTACAGCACACCAGATTCCATTACGGTAAACCCTGCCGATTTTTATTTGCAATATAATGTACCCATTTGCTTGGGTAATGCTTTTAGTTTTGAAACCGCAGTAAAAGATAAAGGCGATATTATTGACCGTACTGTCGATGGCAGCCCTGTACTTAATTTTAAATTTAACAATGGCGATAGCCTTACCATAAAGTTTAAAATACACGAAGCCCTGCTTGAACCAGATAGCCTATTAGTATTTGTAAACGGCAATAAAAAATATGCCAACACTACTATTTTAACAATCAACCCAGGTTCGTGGACAAAAATTAAAGCCACTTTTGCCAACGGCAAGCTATTCATTTATACGGCAGATGTATTACGGGCTACCATTAACTACCCCAATACCTTTACCAGCCTTACCAATTATAATATTGGAGGCTGGCGTAGCATAGCCGTTAAGTACGATTATGTAAAATTTTATAATGCACAAGGCAGTTTAAAACTGGTAGATGAGTTTGAGGACTATACCAATTTTACCCGACCTCCTTATGAGTGGGTATGCACACAACTCACCTGCGAAACTGGCTTTACACCGTTCTTTAACGCTAGGTATGCCACCAACTATACCTACCCACAAATACGCACTATATACCAGCAAAAATGCGGTATGTACTTGCAGCCCTGTGGCAACAATGGTGGTGGCGGTGGTACAGGTAATTATTTACTATGCGGTAAAACCGAGCCTATCTTCCCAATACTTACCGATACTACATTTGACCCATGTGCCGATACCACTAGCATGATATTTGTAAAAGCCACAGAAAAATATACAGCGTATTTAGACTCTCTAAAAAATGCCTTTGACAATGCCTACCTGCAAAAATGTATGCAGGCATTTAAAACCGAAAGTTTTGTAGTAACGCATCCGCAAAGCGAATACCATTATACACTTTACTATTACGACCAAGCAGGCAACCTAGTAAAAACAGTACCACCAGCAGGGGTTGACGGTGCAAATCAATATAACACTACATGGCTAAATAATGTAGCCATTGCCCGTAAAGCAGGTACGGTACAAACACCAGCACACGGCTTACAAACCAATTATCGTTACAATAGCCTTAACCAAGTAGTAGCCAGCACTACGCCAGATGCTGGGTTAAGCACTTTCTTTTACGATAGATTAGGCAGACTGGTAATAAGCCAAAACGCCAAACAAAAAGCCAATAGTGCTACTGAAAATAACCGCCACTATAGCTATACCAAGTACGATGTACTAGGGCGTATAGCCGAAGTAGGGCAATTACGCAATGCCACTACCACAGCCCTTACACAAGCCACAGCACAAAATGTAACCGCCTTTAACACATGGTTTACCAGTGCTACAGCCACCAATGCCAATATTGAAATGGTTACCCGTACTGTGTACGATAACAAGTATGCTGCCAATGTAGGCTTACCCATACTATACCCCAAAAACTTACGCAACCGTGTAGCCTATACCACCTATACCATAGGCAATAGTATAGCCAATTACAATGCCGCTACTTTTTATAGTTACGATATACATGGCAATGTGGATACGCTGCTACAAGATTATGGGCAAAGTATAACTGGCTTAACCAATATAATGAATAGCAATGCCAGCCGTTGGAAGCGTATGGTGTACAAATACGATTTAATAAGTGGTAAAGTAAATTGGGTAGGTTACCAACCCAACTATTTTAATGGCACTACCTTAGTAACATCGCAAGATGCCCTGTACCACCGCTACAGCTACGATGCTGAAAACCGCCTAACCCAAGCCGAAACCAGTACCGATAGTACCGTTTGGCAAAAAGACGCTAGATATACCTATTACAAACATGGCCCACTAGCCCGTACTGTACTAGGCAATAGGCAAGTGCAGGGGCTTGATTATGCCTACACCCTACAAGGCTGGTTAAAAGGTATGAATAGCTCCGTACTCTCCCCTAGTGGGGGAGCTGGAGGGGGCTTCGATATGGGCAGAGACGGCGACCCCACCAACCCAGCCACCAAAAACATATGCAGAGATGCCCTAGGCTTTAACCTAAATTATTATATAGGCGATTACGCCGCCATAAGCGGCAGCAATACCTTTGCAGGTATAGGCACATTACCCATTGCCGATATAAGGCAATTATACAATGGTAATATTACCAGCATGGCGGTAAACATTGGCAGGTTTAACAGTACCGCAGGAGCAGCAGGCGATAGTGCCTTACTGTACAATTACAAGTATGACCAGTTAAACCGCATAGTAGCCATGGATGCCTTCCGTGGGCTAAACACCACTACCAATACCTGGAACAATAGCCTTACCAACCTACAGCAGTATAAAGAAAGAATAGCTTACGATGCCAACGGCAATATATTAAAATACTTACGCCATGGTAACAAAACCGCTACGCCAATAATGGATAGCATGAGCTATAAATACACCGCAGGTACCAATAGGCTAGATTGGGTTAAGGATAATGTAACCGCCGCTACCTACACCGATGATATAGATAATAACCAAGCCGTAGGCAACTATACCTACGATGCCATAGGCAATTTAACCAGAGATAGTAGCGAAAACATACGCCTAAGCGTAGGCGGTATTAAGTGGAATGTATATGGTAAAATAACCGAAATAAATAAGGTAGATAGCACCGCCGCCACCCCTTACAACAAGGGCAGAATTAAAAAAATTACCTACACTTACGATGCCGCAGGCAACCGCATAAGCAAAAAGGTAGAAAAGTATGGCACTACCCCAGTAAGCTATACTTGGTATGTACGAGATGCAAGTGGCAATGTAATGAGTACCTATACCTACACTAGTACAACCGCAACCGATTTAACGGCTAGTAATTTAATACAAAACGATGTATATTTGTATGGCAGCAGTAGGCTGGGCTCTTTGACAGTTAACCGAGATGTAGAGGTTACCAAACAAACTACCGATACCACCTACACCTCACCGTTAGGCTTAGGCACAGCATTAAAAGTACCGTTTGTAACGGGGCAAAGACAGTACGAAATTGCAAACCATTTAGGAAATATTTACGCCACAATTAGTGATAAAAAAATACCCGTAAGTGCTGGCGGAGTAACTATTGATTATTACAAACCCGATGTACTTACGGCTACCGATTATGCACCATTCGGCCTTATCCTTAGTGGTAGAAACTACAATGCACCTAACGCTAAAGACTACACTTACGGGTTTAATGGAAATTTGAATGATAATGAGGCTAAAGGTGAGGGGAATATGGTTGATTTTGGAGCAAGGGTGTATGATGTAAGACTAGGTCGTTTTTTTGCAACTGATAAGTACATGAACGAAAGATTTTTTTATACCCCTTATAGTTTTGCAGCGAATAAGCCTATCCTAGCAATTGACTATAAAGGGAACGTTGATGTAATTGTTACTATTCATAAAAAAGACAAAAATGGAGTTTTAACTACAGTTACTAATACTCTTACTATTGAAACCATAGAGGATATTCGGGGTATTACTAGAAAGCCTTATAAAATAGATATTTTTCAAACTGAAGTATTAATGACTTCTCCATGGTTAAATGGCACTACATCATGGTATGGTTGGCAAACTGATAAAGTAACACAAGATGGGCAAACTGGGAAAACGCCTGAGCAGGCAAATTATGACCCAGTTGGAGCCTATGCAGGTAAAGCAATACTAAAATTCTGGCCAATAGCAAAAGCAGTTGATGCGTTTGAACAAAGAAGCCCAATTACAGGAGAATATTATCATCCTGCAAGAAAATACTTTCAAACGGCAGAAGCAATATTAGATGCAGTTACTCTAGGAAGAGGGGTTGTTGCAAGGAAAGCACTTACCCCAATAATTGATTATTTAAAAAGCAAAGGCAAAGATTTTTTAGTCGAGGAAACAATAAAATTAGCCGCTGAAAAAATTTCCTTTTTCAAGGATAAAGATAAATTAGGAATTCTTTTGTATCATATTATCAAATTTTCAAGTGATGTTAAGAAAGGAAAAATAGATGACCTTTATAAACTTTTAAATAAATTATCGTCATTAGCTAACAAAGGAGGGGATGCCCAAATAAAATCTGAGTTAATGAAAGTTGGTGTGAATATGGATTTACTTAAAAATGGACAGGAAGCGGTAAACAAAGTTGTAAAAGAGCAGGCAGGCGACCCATCAAAAATTGAAGTAATAAATAAATAAAAATGGAAATTTTAGGAACAATTATTTTTGTAGTTTTTTTAATTATAAATTTTTTCTATACGCAAAGGATTTATAATTCAGGGAAAGTATTGTTGATGTTATTCTTTTTTGGCATAGTGTCAATACCCATTGCTTACTTTATTAATATTAAAGAATATGAATTTATGCAAAAGTTAAATTTCTTGTTGTTATTATTCTATTATTTATTATTATTATTTATTATTAAATTAACATACAAAACGATAATTAACTTTTTTTGTAGTTATAAGTTGGTAGATAAAAAAAACGTAAATAAAGATTTTACATACGTTTTATGGGTCTCTGATGTCGGTGGAGCAGAAGAATATTGGGATGAAAATTTAGCACATAAACCTATATGGGTAGATGAAATAATAACCCTTTTGCTTATTGTAATTCCAATTTTAATTGTAGTAATGAATCATGTTTTTATCTGTTCACAACCTTCGCTGCTGGCTTTGGAATTGGTGAAACAGGAGAGTCACTTATTCACTTTTTTGCAGAACAATATGGTGGGTAATGGGTCAGATTTGTTGTTGCAAAAATAAACAATTGATTATCAATATAAATTAAGGAGTAAAGGTAACTAAAATGGTTATTTCAAGCCATATAAACCTAAGCAACAAAACATAAAAGCCAATTTTACTGTGTTTGTAGCCATCAATTTATAGTGAGTGGGTCAGATTTGTTGTTGGCATAAAAAACAAGTTACCTAGCTCAGATATGCAGGGATGGGCAAGTGCGTTGGCGTATCTGGGCTCAGCATTAACTATAACCATTACATGTAAAAAAACTTGACATAAAAAAATTAAAATTCAAGCCCTGATATGCTGCATATCGGGGCTTTTGCATTTTATAAACTCTTACTATAAAGCCAAAAGTGGCAACCCTAGCTCAGATATGCAGGGCAAGGCAAGTGTGTTGGCGTATCTGGGCTTAGTACAAGTCAAACCTTAAATTAATACATCTAAAAATCAAAACAAATTCAACCTATCTTAGCAACAAATCCCCAAAAATTGAGCAGCAAATACAAATTCAGAGACAATGAAGCACTTTACTTCACCACATTAACCATAGTAAACTGGATCGATC
>JANNWD010000449.1:0-21119 GCA_031408315.1 Bacteroidota bacterium | reverse complement strand
GCAGTAGGGGTAAACTTATATGAAAAAAGTGCAAATGAAGAGTTACTACCTAAAAAATTTAACATAACACAGCCTTATTTAGTTTATGTAGGAAGGGTTGATTCCGGCAAAGGATGTGCTATGCTTATTGAGTATTTTATAAAATGTATTGAAGAGCTTAAATTAAATATTAGCTTGGTTATGGTTGGTAAAATAAATATGCCAAAAACTAAACACTCATTAATTATTTATACCGATTTTGTTGATGATGAAACCAAAGCAGCTTTAATGCAACAGGCTTTAGCTTTAGTTATTCCTTCCGAATTTGAAAGTTTATCCCTAGTATTATTAGAAAGCTTTGCTTGTAAAACACCAGTAATAGCTAATGGTAAATCGGCAGTTTTAAAAAAACATATCAATAAAAGTGATGGTGGGTGGTGTTTTGAAACTTATAGGGAGTTTAAAGATATTGTATTAACTATTTGTAAAACCCCAAATGAAAACCGTATAAAAGCTAGTAATGGGCTAAATTATATAATTAAAAATTATAGCTGGGAGAGTGTTATTAATAAATTTATGGTGGCTATTGAAGATATTGAAGCAAGTGTATAAAATTAGTTTTGCTATTTTGCTATTTGTGCTTTAATGTATTTGACATCTTCATCAATTAGCGACTTTCTTTTTTCTACTGCCTTGCCTAAAAATAACTGTTTAACACTTTCAAAATTTTTTACCAAAAAAAACTCAATCTTTTTTAGGAGACTATCTTTATGATTTTTAAAATATTCGTCCGGTTTTTTATGAACAATCTTCACCTTTCCAAAAGGGTTTTTTATTTTGCTAAATAGATTATTGTTTAGCTTTTTAGTAGTTAAAATATGTAAATTAGCTTGGTTAGTATATAAATTTAAATTGAGCAAACTGGCAATATGCTCAAGAGCTTTTACTGTATAAAAAGCAATGTGTTGGCCAGTTTCAGGTGCAAAGTACCACCAATCGTTTGAAGAGCTAATGGGTTTGTTTGGCACAATTTCAGTAGAAAAAATTATAGTATCTGTTAAGGTTAATATTTCTTTTATTTCTTCTAAAGGATTTGTTAAGTGCTCAAAAAGTTCAAAGGCAGTTGCAGCTTCAAATTTTTTTATAGTTGTATCTTCTAAGTCAAAAAATTTTGTAAAAATGTTCTCACAAAATTTATCTGTATGGTAAAAATTATACCCTTTATCTCTCATTAAACGAGTAAAGACGCCATAACCACCAGCATAATCAATAAAATTTGCATTAGGGCTTAGGTTTTCTCCAATTATTTTTTCAACCGCTACGCTCAATTTATTATTTCTAAACAATAATCCAATATCCAAAGCAGTAATTGCTGAAGTGTATGCATCATTTAACCAATAAGGCTCTTCTGTTTGTATAAATCCAGTAGTGTTACATTTAAAATACTTTACATCGTATTTGCCAAGCACTTTTGTAGTAAAAAGGTAAGTTGTTTCCCCACCTGTAATTTTACTTTTTATATTCATTACAAAAATTGTTATAAATTTTTAGTTGGCTAAGCTCTATTATTCTTCCACCACCTATAGCCAATAAAACCAGCTACTGCAAAAGGCGTAAGCATTAAATAAATTATTGCACTATTTAATGCTTTAGCCGGCTTCTCTCCAAGTTGTTGTGCACTTTTTGTACAAACAGAGCATTGAGCAAAACCATTAGTTGAGCTAATTATTAAAAAGAGGGTTAGTAAAATGAGTATTAATTTCGCCTTTTTCATTATGATGTAAAATTACTAAACAATCTACTTATGTTGTTAGTTTAAATTTTACCATTTTATTTAATAATCTAGTTTTAATTTTGTGCTATTATGAAAAGAGTCAGAATTTTATTAATACTTCATTTTATGGCTATTTATACTTTTGCTCAGCCAAAAACTGCGGAACAAAATTACATTGAAGGGGTAAAACTAGTAGAACAACAAAAACTACAAGAAGCCCTGCCGTTTTTTAATAAAGCCATTACTTTAAATTCAAAACATTACAAAGCTTACACAGAGGCTGGTTTAATTTTTATACGCTTGCAAAACAAAGCAGATGGGTTAACCTGTTTAAAAACAGCGGTTAAATTAAAAAAAGACTATACTATTGCCTACAATGGTTTAGGAGTTTTATATAAAAATGTAATTGGTAAGCCTGATAGTGCTTTATTTTATTTTAAAAAGCTTACATTATATAAGGCAGACACTACTACTGAGGCTTGTTATAATATTGGCTGGGGTTATAATGCTATGCAAAAATACGATAGTGCTATAGTTTACCTAAAAAAATCGTTAGCTATAAACAATAATTTTAAAAGTGGGTATAAAGAAATTTCTTACTCCTATTACAAAAGCAATAAAATGCAGGAGGCGTTAAATTATTTTAAAAGCAGATTAGCTATTTCGGTAGTAGATGTAAACCTTTACTACATTGGATTATTAAATAACGAATTAGGTAATAAAGAGGAAGCAATGAAATACCATGATCAACTAAAACCGCTTAACGAACGTAGTGCAGCAAGTTTGTTAAAAAAAATTGAGGTGAAGAAGGGGTAGAGATAGCCCAAGGCTATACATTGCACATTTTACTCGTTCAATAAAAGTTGAATTTCTTTTTGCAAGATAGGAAGATGCCGAATTACAATACCCCAAATTACATCATCAGAAACAGTATCATAGCCGTGAATTATTCTATTCCTTGTATCTACAATTTTTCTGGAATTTGAGATAATTATATTTTCATCTCGTTTTAAAATTCGGTTTAAAGCCTCACCTATTATTTCAATATTTCTTTCAACCGCCCTTTTTGTTCGTAAATCATTTTGATATTTTAAAAACTCTTTTGTAGTGTCACTAAAAAAACTTTCAATTTCCATAATGGCATTTAAAATATCGTATAGCCAAACTTTAATATCATTGTCCATATACAAGTTGCCTTTGTTGGTTAACCGATTTTTTAAAGTATGGGTTTTTTATAGCTTTTTCTTCCAATAGGTCAATAGGTCTTTTCAAAATATCCTGTAAAGAAAATTTAAAGTCAAAATAATTATCTGCATAATCTTCTACACTAATATTTGAAAAATCTACTATTAAATCAATATCACTTTCTTTATTGAATGTATCTGTTAAAACCGAACCAAAAGCATATAGGCTTTTAACCTTATGAAATTCACAAAGTTTTTTTATGTCCGTTGTATATGCTTCAAGCCTATTCATTAGTTGAAATATGATTAACCGAATTTACGTGGATTTTATTTAAATATCTCTTTTTAGTAACGTTTCTACTCCATGCTTTGTTACCAAGAAGTATGTTATATTAAGAAAAATTAAAATATAAATACAGTACCTTATTTAATTTTTGGCATTTTTATATATTACCGCAACGTCTTTGGCTATGCACAAGGCTGGGCAAGAGACGTTTCTGGAAAATAAGGTATAATTATGTTTTGATGATTTATGCAATTTATACAATATTTTGGAGCTACGCCAACACACTATTTGCCATGCTTCGATACCTACAATGGCAAGAGATTGAAAATAAAAAGAGCTAACATTTTTTGTTAGCTCTTTTTTATAGTTGTATAAAAATTTTAAACAGCCTCTGCCTTCATATTTTTAGATACTCTGTTACGTTCGTTTTCATCTAAAATCACCTTACGCATACGAATACTTTTAGGGGTTACTTCAATACACTCATCTTGTTGAATATATTCCATACACTCCTCTAAAGTCATCATAATTTTTGGTGCAGCCTTACTAGCATCATCGCTACCACTAGCTCTATGATTGGTTAGTTTTTTAGGCTCTGTTGCATTTACATTTAAATCGCCTGGCTTAATATGCTCAGCAATAATTTGCCCTGCATAAACTTCATCTCCTGGGTCTACAAAAAAACGTCCTCTATCTTGTAATTTATCAATTGAATAACCTGTTGTACGTTCTGTATTTTTAGATAATAAAACACCATTATTACGGCCTGGTATTACACCTTTCCATGGTCGGTATTCAATTAAACGATGAGCCATAACTGCTTCACCGGCAGTACCAGTAAGCATTGTGCTACGCAAACCAATTAATCCTCTTGATGGTATTTCAAATTCAAGATGTTGCATCTCTCCCTTGCTTTCCATAATAGTCATTTCGCCTTTGCGTTGCGTAACTAAGTCAATTACTTTGCCACTAAACTCTGCAGGCACATCTACCACTAAGTTTTCATACGGCTCATTTTTTTTGCCATCTATTTCTTTTACCAATACTTGAGGGTTACCAACAGTTAATTCAAACCCCTCTCTACGCATTGTTTCTATCAAAATGCCTAAGTGTAAAATACCTCTACCAAATACTAAAAAGCTATCTGCACCATCAGTATCTTCTACTCTAAGTGCTAAGTTTTTTTCTGTTTCTTTCATTAACCTGTCTCTTAAATGGCGGCTAGTTACAAACTTCCCTTCTCTACCAAAAAACGGAGAGTTGTTAATGCTGAACATCATACTCATGGTAGGTTCATCTACACTAATTACAGGTAAAGCTTCTGGAGTTTCAACATCGCAAATAGTATCGCCAATATTGAACGTTTCTAAACCAACCACTGCACAAATATCTCCTGCAAAAACTTCGGTAGCTTTCTTTTTACCTAAGGCCTCAAATGTATATAATTCTCTTACTTTGCTTTTTACTTGCTTACCATCGGCTTGTATCATTACAATATTTTGCCCCTCTTTTATACTACCTCTTGCAACTTTACCAATGGCTATTCTACCTAAAAAAGCCGAATAATCTAACGAGGTAATTTGCATCTGTGTAGCACCTGCGTTTACTTTTGGCTCTGGTACATGCTCTAAAATAGCATCCATCAACGGCAAAATATTATCGGTCGGTGTTAATGTTGTGTTCATCCACCCTTGTTTGCTACTACCGTAAATGGTAGGAAAATTCAATTGCTCTTCAGTAGCATCTAAATTAAAAAATAATTCAAAAACGGCATCATGTACTTCATCTGGTCGGCAATTCTCTTTATCCACCTTATTTATTACTACAATAGGTTTTAAGCCTAATTGTAATGCTTTTTGTAATACAAAACGAGTTTGTGGCATTGGTCCTTCAAAGGCATCTACCAATAATAACACACCGTCAGCCATTTTAAGTACCCGTTCTACCTCACCACCAAAATCACTATGGCCTGGGGTATCAATTACATTAATTTTAATGTCTTTATACGTTACAGATACGTTTTTACTAAAAATAGTAATACCTCTTTCTCTTTCTAAATCGTTGTTATCCATTATGAGTTCACCAGTTTCTTGGTTATCTCTAAAGATGTTTGTGCTATGCAAAATCTTATCTACCAGGGTTGTTTTACCATGGTCTACGTGGGCAATAATAGCGATGTTCCTAATATTCATTGTAATAAAATTGCGATAATATATTGATAACCAATATAGTTAAATATGTTACCTTGTTTTTTTGAGGTGCAAAGGTACGTTAAAAGGGTGGGTTGGCAAGGTTAAATAAGAATTAAAAAACCTCAGTATTTCTACCGAGGTTTTGTGGTGTGAGCCGGGCTTGAACCGGCGACACATGGATTTTCAGTCCATTGCTCTACCAGCTGAGCTATCGCACCATCCTTATTAAAGAGTTAATAATTGCTTACAAGCTATTTAATTGGGTTGCAAAAATAAGGAGATTACCCCAAAATATTAAATATTTTCACTAAAATGTTAATTAATTGCCATAAACGCATAAAAACTTAATACGCATTAGTTTTAATTGCTCCCAATTAAAATCGCTATCTGCTAATTCTTCTTGGGCTACTTGTAGGCTGCTAGTTTCACAACTTTTAAAATAGTCTAGTATTTCCTCTTGGTCGTATTCATCTACCATTTCATCAATAGCATAGTCTAAATTTAACTTTGTTCCACTGGCTACAATGGTTTCCATTTCTTCTAATAAATCATTAATTTTTAAGTCTCTTGTTTTAGCTATAGTTTCTAAGGGTATTTTTTTATCTACATTTTGAATAATAAATATTTTGTTATTGTTGCGATTAGCAACTGTTTTCATTACAAAATCATCTGGACGAACAATATTATTTTCATCTACATATTTTGCAATAAGTTCGGTAAAAGGTTTGCCATAACGTACAGCTTTACCTTTACTAACACCGCTAATTTTTTCTAGTTCAGCAACAGTTGTAGGGTACATAGTAGCCATATCCTCTAAACTACTCTCTAAAAATATTACAAATGGGGGAAGATTTTTTTCTTTAGCTACCTTTTTGCGTAACTCTTTTAGCATTTCCATCAATCGTTCATCGGCACTGGCTGTGGGGGTATTAGCCGCTTCGCTTTCCTCATCATCTGCATTAGCATCTTCAAACAAATTATTTAAAACTATTTTGAAAGATGTTGGTTTTTTTAAAAAGGCTTCGCCAGATTTTGTAAATTTTAATAACCCATACTCTACAATATCTTTTTCAATTAAGCCGCTCAGCAACATTTGACGAATAAGGCTATTCCAAAAATGAGGTTCTTTGTCATTGCCTTGTGCAAACATATCCAACTCATCATGCCTATACATTTTTACCGCTGTATTGGCTTTGCCCATTATTACATTGGTTACATGGTCTATGGTAAATCCTTCTTTTACACCTTTAATCGTTTTTAATACAATGGTAGCTTCTTCTTTTGCTTCTACTTTTTCTTTAGGGTTTAAACAGTTATCGCAATGGCCACAACTGTTTTTATCATCATATTTTTCGCCAAAATAATGTAGCAATGTTGTACGGCGGCATACACTACTTTCGGCGTAGCTAACGGTTTCGTTTATAAGCTGTGCACCTATTTCTCTTTCGGTAAGGGGCTTATCTCTCATTAAATGCTCTAGCTTAGCCACATCTTTATGAGAATAATATAAAATACATTTTCCTTCCATTCCATCTCTACCACCTCTACCCGTTTCTTGATAATAATTTTCGATAGATTTTGGTATGTTATAATGTATAACAAAACGTACATCTGGTTTATCTATCCCCATTCCAAAAGCAATGGTAGCAACAATTACATCCACATCTTCATTTAAAAATTCATCTTGCCGTTGAGCTCTAAGTTTAGCATCTAACCCTGCATGATAAGCTACAGCTTTAATACCATTTGCCATTAGCATTTGGGCTAACTCTTCGGTAGTTTTTCTATTTAACGTATAGATGATTCCACTTTTATTTTTATGTAATTGTATAAACCGAACAATGCTTTTATCGGTTTGATCTTTATTTATTTTTGGTTGAATTTCATAGTATAAATTTGGTCGGTTAAAGCTAGATATAAAAATATTTGGATTGCGTAGCCCTAAATTTTTACGTATATCGCTTTGTACTTTTGGAGTAGCTGTTGCCGTTAATGCAATTACTGGAATTTCTTCATTAATCATATCCATCATTTCTCTTAGGCGGCGGTACTCTGGCCTAAAATCATGCCCCCATTCGCTAATACAATGGGCTTCGTCTACCGCAAAAAAAGAAATTTTTAATGTTTTAAAAAATTCAATATTTTCCTCTTTAGTTAAGGTTTCTGGAGCCACATAAAGCATTTTTGTTTTACCGCTTACCAAATCATCTTTTACTATTTTTTGTTGCCCTTTATTTAAGGTACTATTTAAAAAATGTGCTACATCGTCCTTATCGCTATAGCCCCTAACTAAATCTACTTGGTTTTTCATTAATGCAATAAGTGGAGATACAACAATGGCAACACCCTCTAAAATTAATGCAGGTAATTGATAACAGAGGCTTTTACCACCGCCTGTGGGCATAATTACAAAGGTATCTTTACCGCTAAGCAAGCTGGTAATAATTTCTTCTTGCGGATATTTAAATCCTTCAAAACCAAAATGCTCTTGTAATTTTTGATTTAAATTATAATTTACCAAAGCCAATTTTGGCGTTGGGGTAGCTTTTTTAGTTGCAGTTTTTTTAGTAGCCATAATAAACCTCTACGCCTTTTTTCTAATTCAATTAATTTTTTAGGATATGTTAAAAGGGCAGCGAAGTTAGTTGAATATCTTTGCAAAAAAAGGTAACAACAACATTATGCTGCAATTCTAACTATTGCATATTTAAACTATAAGATAGATAAAAAAACCGAAATGTCAAGTTTATTTTATTAGAATGAAGTATAAACAAAGTATTTTTGCCAATAAAAAATAAGTAGCTACAACGTCGTATATATGGATAAATCTTTAATAACAACAGTTGCAAAGCAAACAATACAAATAGAGGCTCAATCAATTACCGAACTAGTTGCGTTTATAAACGATGATTTTATAAATGCAATAGAAATAATTGCTAAATCAACTGGGAGATTAATTATAAGCGGTGTAGGCAAAAGTGCCATTGTTGCACAAAAGATTGTGGCAACATTAAATAGCACGGGTACAGCAAGTATTTTTATGCATGCTGCCGATGCTATACATGGCGATTTGGGTATGATACAACCTGCCGATATTGTTTTGGTAATTAGTAAAAGTGGCGATAGTCCAGAAATAAAAGTATTAGCACCTTTAATAAAAAATTTTGGAAATAAATTAATTGCTATGGTGGGTAATTTAAACAGTTATCTAGCATTAAATAGCGATATTATTTTAAACACTACAGTGCAACAAGAGGCTTGCCCCAACAACCTTGCACCCACAAGTAGCACTACTGCACAAATGGTAATGGGAGATGCGTTGGCCATTTGCTTAATGGAAGTAAAGGGTTTTAAAAGTGACGACTTTGCAAAATACCATCCTGGTGGTATGCTGGGCAAAAAATTATATTTACGAGTAGCCGATATTGCTAACAAAAATGAAAAGCCTGCTGTATTGCCTACTGCAACTATTAAAGAAGTGATTGTTGAAATGACAAAAAAGCGATTAGGGACTACAGCTGTTGTTGATACAGACAATAAAATATTGGGTATAATTACTGATGGCGATTTACGTAGAATGTTAGAAAGAGAAGATGATTTTAGTAACCTAATTGCCGATGGCATAATGACGCCTAATCCGCAAATGATAAATGAAAATAGCTTAGCAACTGAAGCGATGGAGTTACTAAAACAAAAAAATATTACCCAATTAGTTGTAGAAAACAAAGGCATTTATTTTGGTATAATACACTTGCATGATTTAATTGGCGAAGGAATAATTTAATAAAATAAGGATGAACAAAAATAATTACGTTGCCATAATGGCTGGAGGTATTGGAAGCCGTTTTTGGCCAATGAGTAGAACAAATTACCCAAAACAATTTTTAGATATTTTAAATATTGGTAGAACCTTAATACAATCTACCTACGATAGATTTGCAAAATTTATTCCAACCGAAAATATTTATGTAGTAACGTTTGAGGAGTATGCCGAAATTGTGGCAGAGCAATTGCCACAGCTTAATAAAGCTAATATTCTTTGTGAACCCTCTCGTAAAAACACAGCACCCTGTATTGCGTATATATCATACAAGTTGCAACAACTTAATGCCAATGCCAATTTAATTTGTGCACCATCGGATCATTTAATTACAGATGATGAAGGGTTTATAAAAGTATGTAACGATGCCCTAGCATTTACAGCAAATATAAAAGGATTAATTACATTAGGTATAAAACCCACACATCCAAATACTGGTTATGGTTACATACAATATGAACCACAAGCAGTAAGTAAAAATGTGTATAAAGTAAAAACGTTTACGGAAAAACCTGATGTGGAAATTGCTAAAGCATTTATGGCAAGTGGCGATTTTTTATGGAATGCTGGCATATTTGTATGGCAAGTAAAAAATATTATAAAGGCATTTGAAAAGCTATTGCCGGAAATGCATGAGGTATTTGATGGGGAGAAAAACAATTTTAATACCGATGCTGAAAACGAAGCAATCGGTAGAATTTACCCTTTATGTGTAAATATTTCTATTGATTATGGCGTAATGGAAAAAGCAGCAAATGTTTATATAATACCCTCTAGCTTTGGTTGGAGCGATTTAGGAACATGGGCAAGTGCATACGAAAACTTAGAAAAAGATTACTTAGATAATGCAGTAGTTGGTAATAATGTAATGATTATTGATGCCACTAATAATGTGGTACATGCGGATAATAAAAAATTGATTTTGCTACAGGGCCTAAATGATTATGTTGTAGTAGATACAAAAGATGTGTTGTTGATTTGTAAAAAAGATAAGGAACAAGAAATAAAAGAATATGTGGCAGAAGTAAAAAGGAATAAAGGGGATAAATATTTATAACACCTAGCCACAGATTACACAAATTATCAAAAATAAAATTGAATTTTATTAGATGCAACCCACAATACAAAGTAAACTTCCCAATGTTGGTACTACTATTTTTACAGTAATGAGCACTTTGGCTGTGCAGCATAATGCTATTAACCTTGGGCAAGGCTTCCCAGATTATGAAATGAGTACCGAATTAACCAGCTTGGTAAATGAGGCGATGCAAAAAGGGAATAATCAATATGTACACATGAATGGCTTGCCTTTATTACGCCAACGTTTAGCCGAAAAAGTAGAACATCTTTACACAACAAAAATAAATGCCGATAGCGAAATAACTATTACACCTGGTGGAACGTATGCCATATACACAGCCTTAACAACCATTATACAACCTGGCGATGAAGTAATTGTATTTGAACCAGCATACGATAGCTATATCCCCAATATTGAAATTAATGGAGGTGTGCCAGTTTTAATGTCGCTTACACACCCTACTTATGCAATAGATTGGGAACTGGTAAAACAAAAAATTACTGCTAAAACAAAAGCCATCATCATTAACAGCCCACACAATCCCACAGGCAGTGTGCTTAATGCAAATGATATTGCACAGCTACAAGGCATTGTAAGTAATACTGGTATTTTTATTATTAGCGATGAAGTGTATGAACATTTAATTTTTGATGATAAACAACATGAAAGCATTTTAAAATACCCCGATTTACTGGCAAGAAGTTTTGTATGTTTTTCGTTTGGAAAAGTGTACCACTGCACTGGTTGGAAGATGGGTTATTGTATTGCCCCAGAAAATTTAATGAAGGAATTTAGAAAAGTGCATCAGTTTAATTGCTTTACGTGTAATAGTCCTGTACAATTTGCCCTTGCCGAGTTTTTACAACAAAAAGATAATTATTTACAACTTGGTAGTTTTTTACAACAAAAAAGAGATTATTTTTTGGGGTTGATGTCGGCAACAAAATTTACACCTATTCCTTCTTACGGTAGTTATTTTCAATTGTACAGCTATGCTAGTATTAGTAATGAAAGCGAAAAAGATTTTGCCATACGCTTAACAAAAGAATACGGCGTAGCCACTATACCTACATCTGCATTTTACAAAAATAAAACCGATAATAAAGTGCTCCGTTTTTGTTTTAGTAAGAAAGAAGAAACGTTGGAGAAGGCGGTGGAGAGGTTAGTCGGGGTATAGATTTTTGTTTCACACAGAGAAACAAAGATTGCCAAGGTAACAACGTTGTTTACTTTGTTGCCTCAGTTTCTTTGTGTGAAAGGTACAAGTTATAATTTTTCATAAATTCCTCTCAACTTCTCCCTAGTCATTATTTTTTCCCAATCTTTACCTAAAGCGTTTTCCCACAGCGGTTTCATACCCATACTTACTTCCATCATTTTATTAAAATCATCCTCACTTAAATTGGCACAAATACCTTGAGGTATTTCAATATTATTTTTTTCAACCATTAACTTAAACTCCTTCACACCTTGGGGGTAATACTCTTCCAAATGATTCATTACAATACAATTTCCAATACCATGTTTTGTGCCTAACAAATAACTTAAGCCATAACTAACGGCATGGGCTACACCCACTTGACTGTAGGCAATACTCATACCGCCTGCATAACTTGCCATCATTAATTTATCATCACACTCTTGATCCCAATTTTTTTTATTGATGAAAACTTCTCTGCATAGCTCTAATGCTTTTTCGCCATAGCTTTTGCTAAACTCATTTAAGTAAGTACCAGTAAGGCTTTCAATGCAATGAATGTAACAATCCATGCCAGTATAAAAACGTTGATTGGCAGGAGCGTTGGCAGTTAATTCAGGGTCTAGCACTATTTGATCAAAGGGAGTAAAATCACTGTTCATACCCAATTTTTTTGTTGGGCCAGTAAGTACTGTTGTACGGCTAACCTCGGCACCTGTACCACTTAATGTAGGAATACCAACTTTATAAACTCCTGGTTTTTTTACTAAATCCCAGCCTTGATAATCAGCACTACTGCCGGCATTATTCATCATTAGCGAAACCGCTTTGGCTAAATCCATGGCACTTCCACCGCCAATGCCAATTACGCCGCTTACTGTGCCAAACTCTTCTTTTAAATCGTTGGCTATTTTATCTACATACGTTGTTTTAGGTTCGTAGGTAACATCTACAAAAATTAATTTATCGTTGCCTTGCAAAGGAATTCTGCTGGCTAAAGGTTTGCCTTCAAAATAATGGTCTAATAAAAAAACCATAGGCTTGCCATCGATACGGCGAGGGGCAATAATTTCATCTAACTGATTAAAACTACCACGACCATAAACTACATAGCCAACCATTTTAAAATTTCTAAACTGCATATTTTTATTTTTAAGCCACTAATGGCACAAATTTACACTAATAATTTGCCTGCGGCAAAAAACCATAGCCACAGATTGTGCAGATTGACACAAATTATTTTATTAATAATATACCTTATGCTTTATCTGTGAAAATTTGTGTAATCTGTGGCTACTCAATCAATGCCTTGGCCCTTTCTAAATCCTCTGGTGTATCAATCTCTACACCCATGTATTCGGTTACAATCATTTTTAAAGGGATTCCATTTTCTAAATAACGCAGACATTCAATTTTTTCGACAGCTTCTAATGGCGTCATTTGCCAATTAGAAAAGTTTAGTAAGGCTTGTTTACGAAAAGCATATACACCAATATGTTCGTAATAAATTGGAACAATAGTTTTATCTCTATGGTACGGAATTGGGCTACGACTAAACATAAGGCTGTTCATGTTTTTATCAACAGCTACTTTTACATAATTTGGGTCGGCAATAAATTTTTCTTCGGTAAGCACTTGCATAAGCGATGCTACTTGCACACCATCATTTTCAAAAACTTGAAGTAATTTTTGTAAAGGTTCTTTTTTTACAAAGGGCTCATCGCCTTGTACATTTACAATAATATCTACCTCCATATCGGCAATGGCTTCGGCAATTCTATCGCTACCACTTTCATGTTGTTTAATGCTCATTTTGGCTTTGCCGCCGTTGCTAATAATTTCATTGTAAATAATTTCGCTATCGGTTACTACAATCACATCGTCAAACAAGCCTGTAGCTAGTGTATTGTCGTATGTAGTACGAATAACAGTTTTGTTTCCTAGCATTTGCATCAACTTTGCCGGAAAACGAGTTGCTGCATAACGAGCAGGTATAAAGGCTATTTTTTTCATTTAGATAACACTAATTTATTCTAATTACACGAATTGATATTAAACCCCACCACCAAAGCTGATGACTAATTGACCATTTAATTCATAAATTTCAAATTCATAGTTAGCCCCATCTTCAAAGCTTACAACAATTTTATCTGTCCAGTTTCCAGCATTTACCTTTATTACTTTTATTTCTTTTTCTGATTCGTAAGATTGGCGTTTTACTTTAAATTTTTTACTTTCAGTAGGGTAATTATCTGTTGCGGAAAAAGCATCTTTAAATTCTGGAATTAATCTTACTAAAATAAACCCCTTTTGCAAATCTACCTCTGGTAAAAAATAAGTATTGTAATTGCTTTCGTAAAATGTAGCCTCATGATACTCACAACCATTTTTGTAAAGCTGTTTTTTATACTCACTATACATTTCATTACTACGTTTGCCTTTAGAAAAAACAACCAATGGCGAAGCTATAGTTGAAAGTTGTGTAAAATAATCCTTCATTGTTTTTACACTTACTTTTGGTGGAGGCATATCAAATAAGTAAATGCCTACTACATATCCTTTTTTACCTTTGTACTCTACCAAATTCCAATAACCTGCCATGCCTTCGTTTACAACCATAACTGTATCGGCATATTGGTTTATTAAAGTTAATTTTTCGCCGTAGGGAATTTTTGAAATTATGGCTGCTTGTGAGCTTGGCATTTCTCTAATACTAAGCCCTGGTTTAAAAGCGTTGAAAACCGTTTTTGATTGTGCAAAAATGGAGAACGTAAAAATAAAAAAAAGTAGAAAGAGAATAAATTTTTTCATATAATTATTTTTGTTTTCTAGTAAACGGGTAAAGCATTAAATCTTTTAAATTTTCATCTTTCTCGTTAGCGTAATGTTTATCTAAGCCATAAATAATATCTTTTTTATCTAGCTTCATAAAAGTTCCTAAAATTCTATCCAAAATACTAAATATTGCCCCGTAATTACTATCGGTAAAGGGTTGTTTGTAATGATGGTGTACTTTATGCATGGCTGGGGAAACTAAAAAACAGCTTAAAAAACTATCCAATTTTTTTGGTAAATTAATATTGGCATGTGTAAATGCGGTGGCTAAAATAATTAAGGTTTGAAACATCATTACTGCATACATTGGTGCACCGCTTACCATAATGCCCATAAAAAAGAAAAGCCCACGTAAAATACTTTCCCCTGGGTGATGGCGTAAGCCACTGGTGACATCTACATTATTATCGGCATGATGTATTACATGAAAATGCCACAAAAAAGGAACTTTATGCTCTGTAATATGTACTAGCCATCCACCAAAAAAATCTAACACTAAAATGCTTATAATAATTGTTGCAATTGTACCAGCATTTACCCAATGTACAATGCCAAAATTATTTGCCCTACACCAATCGCTTAGTAAAATAATAATGTAGGCTAAAAAAGTATGAATAATTAAATGAATAATGGTAAAGCCCATATTGACTAAGGCATGGTTTGTTTTATTTTTTTTATACCGCATTGGTAAAAAAGGAATGGCACCTTCAATAATCCAAAAAAAAAGCATACCGCCTATCAATAAACTAAGGCGTAGTAAAGGGTGTTTTTCGAGTGAGGAAAAAAAGGTGATAATGGTGTCCATTTACTTTAATTTTCTTATTGAATGGGTAATTCGTTTAATAAACTTTTACAATTTTGGCAACGATATTTTTTGCTGTATAAAGTTGATTGGCCGTACAAAATTTTATTTTTTATGGTACCCCAAAATGTTGTTGGCTGTTCGTTTTTTTCTTCTACTACTAAATTATTTGTATGGCAAAAAGTGCAAGTAAAATCTTTTAAATATTCGTTTTCGGCATCTTTAACAATAGTAACTGCTTTTTCAAACTCGTTTGTTGCAATCATTAATTTTATACCGCCAACTGCGGCTTGACCAAATGTATTTAGTGTTACAACTTCAACATCTTCTAAGTAACACTGAATATTGTTTTCTTGCAATAAACCTAATGCCATATTAGCTAAAACATAATTATCGTATGAGGCTAATAGCTTAAATTCCATTTTATATTTTTTATTTCGGATAAATGCAGATTATTTTCAGCTTCTTCCCAGTCAACAGGTTATGCCTATCTCCCAAAATCGTTACCATATTCCTCAGCATATTTTTCATACTTCTTTATCATAGCAATATTCTTTTTTTCTATTTCGGTTAAATCATTCTTTACATCTACTGTATTAGGTATGTACCAATCTTTTTCTTCAAACTGCTCTCTTAAATATTTCTTTTTAAAACAATAGCCATGCCTTGCAAAAATTTCGTTACGCATTATTTCCAAATCTTCTTTCATTATATTGGCAACATCTTCTTCTTTTAAAAGTCGTTTACTGGCTTGTGGATATTGCCCCACATCTACCAAATATTTAAATGCGTTACGAGTTAATGAAAAATCTTTTGCACCGCCGTGTGCCCCTTCTTTAAAAGGTTTCCAACTACCACTTATTGCGTTGGTGTTTTTTTCATCAAAAGTTATGGCAAATTCACCATCGTATTTATCATCGCCAGGTTCTTTTGCTTTAATAGTGTAAATGCCATTTGCTAAAGTGGCAAAGCCGCTAAAAGGTCTATCATTTCCGCCCACTACACTTCTGCCTTCAACAGTATCGCCAATAACTTTTGTAATTAAAAGTGTAATTTTATTGGTGCCAAAAGGGCCAACATAAGACCCTAACAAAGGCGAATTAACAAATGATTGGGTAATAGTTGCAACAGTTTGGGGAGTTTCTTTCTTTTCCTCTGTACTTTTATTATTAGAAGTACAGGCAAAAAGAAAATTTAAAAATACCAATGGGGCTAATGCTTTTTTCATACAAAATAATATTTATTTACTTGTAAAATACAACTTATTGGCGGCTTACAAAAACATAATTTATTTAATAGGTACTGGACTTTTAGCTTTTTTTTCTTTTTTAATGCTAAGGATAATGTTTATTTATATACCCATAAAAAATGATGTAGGCTTTTTACAACTTAAACAAGATTATATACATATTACTGAGTGGCGAATAGCATTTTTTACGCATGTATTTACAAGTATATTAGTTTTATTGGCTGGGTTTACCCAGTTTAGCAAAACGGCACTAAAATTGTACCCTCGGCTACACAGAGTTTTAGGTTATGTGTACGTTATCAATATTTTAGTAGTAACTGGGCCAGCAGGTTTATTAATGAGTTTTTATGCTAATGGAGGGTTAACTAGCCGAATTGGGTTTGTTTTATTAGCGGTGTTATGGCTTTTTTTTACAGGCAAGGCATTGTACGAAGCTATTAACAAAAGGTTTTTAGCACATCGTATTTTTATGATTAGGAGTTTTGCATTAACACTTAGTGCAATTACACTTCGTTGCTGGAAAGTAGTTTTAGCCAATTTTACCGATATACCTCCAATGGATAGATACCGTATTATTGCATGGCTCGGCTGGGTGCTTAATTTATTGGTTGCTGAATGGATAATTTATAAATTTATTAAACACAGAAATAAAAATATTACATAATTTTACACTATGGAATTTGAGAAAATTTATAATAAAGGTCAAGCTCAAATATTTAAAAACGGATATTTAGAATATTTAACTAAAACACATCCGTTGGTAATATGGGGTATGTATTTGCCTATAATTATTTTGTTGCCAGTTTATGCTTTTAGTTATGCTGGATTCAACGGATTAAATATTTTTTTGCTTTTTTTAGGGGGAATGTTTTTTTGGAGTTTGTTTGAATACTTAATGCATCGTTTTGTTTTTCATTATGTAGCAGATACAGATAAGGGCAAAAGAATTAATTATGTATTGCATGGTAATCATCATGAATATCCTAGGGATAGGGAAAGATTGTTTATGCCTGCGGCACCAAGTTTAATAATATCATCTACCTTATTCTTTTTATTTTGGTTAGTATTGGGAAAAAATATTTTTGCCTTTTTTCCGGGCTTTATTTTGGGATATTTAATCTACGGAACAATGCATTATGCCATTCATGCTTGGAACCCACCGTTTAAATGGATGAAAGGGCTTTGGCGTAATCACCATCTTCATCATTATAAAGAAGATCATAAAGCGTTTGGTGTAAGCAGTACACTATGGGATCATGTATTTGGTACCATGTTCGATTTAAAAAATGAAAAAGAAGATAAGGAAAAGGTGAAGGAGTTGATGTTTAAGTAAGATCACCATTTTTCTTCAGTACAATTATTATTAGGAGTTTGTAAAAACTCTTTTTTTGTTTTAATGCGTTGAAGCTCTCTTTCAACCATAAGCGGAGCAATTACTAACCCTGCATTACTAGTATTATTTTTTTCTAAAAGATGTTTAATTTTTTGCTCACTTACATCCATCCTATACAAAAGAGATATTAGTTTTTCAAAATTGGTATTAATTAAATCATTGATTCTATGACTTAAATACTCAATAACTTCTTCAACAGAATTTTGATTGACTATGTTTATATTTACATCAAACAACTTTTCAAGGTTTGTTTGTATCTCATGTAGTATAAGTGCATTATTTTGCATATTTAAAGCTACTTAACTTTTAATATTTAATAAAATGAAAAAAATTGTAAGCATATTAATCGTTCTTTCTTTTTTAGGACTTAACAGTTGCAACACTTTAAAAAATTTATTTACAGCACAAGATGCTACCGCTGCCATTAAAGAGTTACTAAGCTTTGGTACAGAACATGGCGGTAATTTGCTGGGTAAAAATGGTGCTTTTAGCAAAGAGTCTTTAATGCAATCAATTTTACCTAAAGATGTAGATAAGGTAATAAATGTATTAGAAACGTTGGGCCTAGGAAAAGAAGTAAACCGATTTACCACAACACTTGCCACAGCGGCTGAAAAAACTGCAGAAAAAAGTGTACCCATTTTTTTACAGGGAATAAAACGTATGGATATTGGCGATGCTTTTGGCATTGTAAAAAATGGAGGTACATCAGCTACCGATTATTTGCGTAATAAAATTGGCGATACCTTACGCAATGCTATTGCACCAGAAATGAGCAAAGCTTTAGATGAATATAAATTAGCCAAGCAATGGAACGATTTAGTTACCCCTGCAAAATTATTATTAGGCGATAAACTAAATTTAGATTTAGGTAACTTAATGAGTGGCTTAGTTACCAATGCTATGTTTGCAAAAATTGAAGAAAAAGAAAGAGATATACGTACAAAAGCACAAGCAAGAAATACCGCTTTGTTACAAAAAGTTTTTGGGCAGGTGGTAAAGTAATTTTTTTCACCGCTGAGAAATAAGTTAAAAGAGTTAACGCAGAGATATAAAATAACCTCTGCGTTAACTCAGCGTCCTCTGCTCTCTGCGGTGAATGCACTTAAAATTTTTCCATTACCCCTAAACCAAACAAAGCAAAATCATATTTTACAGGGTCTTTAGCATCTAATGTTTTTAAGTAATTGGTTAGTTCGGTGGCGGCTTGCCAATCGTTTTGTGTTCTATTTAAAATGCCTAATTTTTTTGCCACTCGGCTTACATGTACATCAATAGGTATAATTAATTGAGCTGGTTTTAATTGTTTCCATAACCCAAAATCAACACTAGTTTTATTATCTCTTACCATCCAACGCAAATACATATTTAAACGTTTGCAGGCAGATTTTTTATGTGGTGATGCAATGTGTTTTCTTGTACGTTCAGGAAAATCTGGCAGCGAAAAAAAATAGTGATGAAAACCTGTTAATGCATTTTCAACAGTTTCATCTTTTTTATTCATCCATTGGGTAAAAGCAATTTCTAATGAAGGGTGTTGTGTAAAATGCTGCTTAAAAAATGCAATGCAATACAATAAATCTGTTGCATTAAAAGTACGGTGTACAAATTTTAATAGTTGTTTTAAATCTTTATCGGAATGATGTATACAAAATTGATAAGGTTGATTGGCCATTAATGCCATTAATTTAGTACAACTATTTATAATACTTTTTCTGTTGCCCCAAGCTAATATTGCTGCAAAAAAACTTGCTATTTCAATATCTTGTTGTAATGTAAATTTATGTGGAATAGATATAGGGTCATCTGCAATAAAAAAAGGTTGATTGTATTGATTAACTTTTTTGTTTAAAAATATTTTAAGTTCTTTTTGAGTCATTACTTGTTATTCACCGCAGAGAAAAGGAGTTAAAAGAGTTTTCGCAGAGGACAATAAAATCTCTGCGTAAACTTAGTGTCCTCTTTTTCTCTGCGGTGAATTTTTAAAAATTATTTACAATTCTTTTAAATCCTTCTTTTAAAAGCGGTACATTAAAGTTAATAAGATAACCTAGTGATTTGTTATATAATTTTAAGTAAGTTATAATTTGAGAAATAAAGATAGGTGTAATTCCATCACATGATTTTATTTCAATTACAATTTCGTTCTCAACCAATAAATCAATTTCATAAGCTTTGCCTAGTGGAACTTCTTTATAAATCAGCTCTACAGGAACCCTAGGCGTAACCAGTAATCCTCTTAACTCCAATTCTCTTTTTAATGAAATTTGATATGCAGATTCTAATAAGCCTGGACCAAGTTCTCTATGTACGGTTATAGAGGCGTCTAAAATAATTGCACCTATTTCATTTAATCTTTCTTTAGTCATACTATTTTTTGTTCACCAAAGGGAAAAAGAAAACCTCTGCGTTAGCTCTCCGTTCTCTTGTTCTTTGCGGTGAATTTATCCTATTGCCCTATCCAAATCTTCAATCAAATCATCAGCATCTTCAATACCCACACTCAAGCGTATCAAACAATCTTTTAACCCATTTTTTAAACGTTCTTCTTTTGGTATGCTAGCATGCGTCATACTTGCAGGGTGGTTTATTAAACTTTCTACACCTCCAAGGCTTTCGGCTAAAGAAAATAAATGGGTACTACTTAACACTCTTTTTGTATTCTCTGGGCTATCATCTTTTAGCTCAAAACTTATCATGCCACCAAAGCCATGCATTTGTTTTTTTGCAATAGCATAATTAGGATGATCTTCAAAACCTGGCCAATATACTTTTGCTACTTTGCTATTATTACGCAACCAATGAGCAATTTTTTCACCATTTTCACAATGGGCTTTTATTCGAATGCCTAAAGTTTTTATGCCTCGTAAAACTAAAAAACAATCCATTGGGCCAGGCACAGCACCACAGCTTTTTTGTATAAAATATAATTCATCTCTAAGCTTTTGGTCGTTTAACATTATAGCACCTTGTATAACATCGCTGTGGCCACCTAAATATTTTGTAGCACTATGCATTACAATATCTGCACCAAGGTCTAATGGGTTTTGCAAAGCAGGGCTAGCAAAAGTATTATCCACCACCAACAAAATATTTTTTGGTTTTGTAATTTTTGCAATGGCTTCTATATCCGTAATATTCATTAACGGATTGGTGGGAGTTTCTAACCAAACCATTTTAGTTTTTTCGCTAATTATATTTGCTACATTGCTTGCATTTGTGGTATCTACCATAGTAAAAATTATTCCAAACCTTGCAAACACTTTAGTAAAAATTCTATAACTGCCACCATACATATCTTCGGCACAAACTACCTCATCGCCGGG
>JANNWD010000448.1:0-1554 GCA_031408315.1 Bacteroidota bacterium | reverse complement strand
CGCTTTGGAATATACTTTTCTGCTGACTGTTTTCGAGAAAGCAACTCAAGACAGCTCAAAAGCTAATTGAAGAAAATGTCTGAAACTTTAACCGAACAAACATTAGCAGCATTAGAATTAGAGACTGGTGCAATGGGCTGTATCAGTCCAGATCGACATCAAAAAAGATGGTTGCAAAAAGTTCAGCAGCTAGAAGAACAAATTGCTATGGCTAATTCTACAGCCGAGAAGATGAATTTAGTAGAAAAACTAGCTAAACTCAATCAGGTAGAAGCTAGAAAAGCTACATTAATTATCGATATTTACAAATTAACGTGAGTTTTCCTGACGTAGCCTTTCCGCCAGGAAAACTCACGTTAACTAATACTCAAATAATTTCAGTTAAAGCTTGTACGAGTAGAAGATTTTGTTCCTCAGTACCGACAGTAATTCGCAGCTTGTCTTGCAACCCAGATTCATTGAAATAACGAACTAAAATCCCTCGTGCTTTTAATGCTAGATAGAGTCGTTCTGCCTGAAGATCGATCGTTGTTGCCAGTAGAAAATTGCCATGTGATTCACCGACTGTAAAGCCTAGCTTTTCTAAATCGATCGCTAATTTTGTCCGAGATGATTTAATCCGATCGATACAATTATCTGTATAGATTCGATCGAGGACTGCCGCTGCACCGACTTTAATCGCGATCGCATCGATGTTGTAACTATCTTTAACTTTAAACAAGCCTGCTAAAAGTCTAGGATTAGCAATCCCAAAACCCATCCGCAATCCAGCGAGGGAATACCCCTTTGAGAGCGTCCTTAACAGGATAACATTATCGAATTCTCGTACCATTGAAAGTGCAGAATCAGGGGCAAAATTTACATAGGCTTCATCGATCGCGAGTATCCCCTTTAATTGACTCGCTAGAATGCGTAAATCCTCGATCGGGACGATATGACCTGAAGGACTATTTGGTGATGCGATCAGGGTGACAGCACCCTGTGCGGCGACGAGTTCGGCGATCGGTAGTTGCCAATTGGCGGGATAGGGAATTTCGACTGTCTGTGCTGGCTGCATTGCCGCGATCGTTCGGTATAAAACGTATGTAGGCATCGGGTAAACGACTCGGCGACTGTCGCCTTCCGCACCAGCCCGAATTAACACATTCAACAATTCATCGCTACCATTACTCACAATAATCCAATCTTCGGGTATATCCAAAGTGACGCTTACCGCTTGGCAAAATTCACGCGCAAAAGGGTCTGGATAACGTCTGAGCCATTCCCCATCGAAATCTTGTAGTACCTGCATGGCTTTGGGCGACGGCGGATATGGATTTTCATTGGTATTGAGTTTGATAATCGGGATTCCTGGCTTGGGTTGTTCCCCAGGAATATAGCCAACCATATTATCGATCGCCGGACGGAAATAGCTCATCTAAAAATTAAAAATCGTAAGTTTGCTAAGTAACGTGAGTTTTCCTGGTGGAAAGGCTATTGCAGGGCAAACGCTCCGCTACCGCCAACGGGATAAGGAAAAAGCAAAGAAGGGGCAAAACAGGTAGTCTGGAAGTA
>JANNWD010000447.1:0-7119 GCA_031408315.1 Bacteroidota bacterium | reverse complement strand
CTTTTTTTACAAAGTCATTTATGTAATCTTCCATTTCAATACTCCACCCTCGGCTAGTACTCATTTTATCGCCTTCTAAATTCATAAACTCGTTACTTGGCACATTATCAGGCAAAATATTTCCATGCAATTTTAACATTGCAGGAAAAATTATGCAATGAAACACAATATTATCTTTCCCAATAAAATGAACCAACTTTGTATCCCCATCATACCAATACGGTTTCCAATCTTTATTATTATCTAATGCCCATTGTTTGGTAGCACTTATATAACCAATGGGTGCATCAAACCATACGTAAAGAACTTTACCCTCCCTGCCCTCCACAGGAGGGTTCTTAGCCTCTGCAAAAGCATCCTTCTTTTCTAATAGTGTATTCAGTAATTTATTTAAAACAAAGTCAGTTTTGTTTATTACCTCCTCATTAGTAAAGCGAATTACATCAAACCCCCATTTATTTAACTCCAATGTTCTTTCTTCATCGGTACTTTTATTTTCAAGTGTTTGATGAATAAGCCCATCCACTTCTACAATTAATTGAGTAGAAAGGCAAACAAAATCGGCAATATATCTTCCTATAATATGCTGCCGTCTAAACTTAAACCCACCCAAACTTTTACCTCTCAATATTTGCCATAATACATTTTCCGCCTCCGTTGGGCTAGATCTATGTGTTTTTGCAAACTCTTTAAGAATAGGATAAATAAATGGGTCTGCTAAGTTGTAATTAATTTTAGCATCGTCATCTTCAGGGTCCAAAGCCCCTCCTGTGGAGGGGTTGGGGAGGGGTACTCCCCAATCCAAATCTCTAGTAACAGCTCTTGGCTGCAAACCTGCTTCTATCCAGCCTTTGCACTGGCCTACAACATTTGGTCGCCAATCGGTTGCATGTTCTTTTAATATCCATTCTCGTAAAAAATCTTCATGCTTATTTAAAGGCAAATACCAGTGTTTCGTTAATTTCTTTACAGGGGCGTTTCCGCTAATTGTACTACGTGGATTTATTAATTGCTCTGGGCTTAAACTTGTACCACATTTTTCACATTGATCGCCATAAGCATTTGCATTTGCACACACTGGGCAAGTACCAGCAATATATCTATCTGCTAAAAATTGCTTTTTTTCTTCATCATAAAATTGCTCTGTTTCTTTTACTTCTAAATCGCCATTATCATTTAGCATGGTAAAAAACTCTTGTGCCGTTTCATGATGTATTGGTGCACTTGTACGATGATAAATATCGAACGAAATACCTAAATCGGCCATATTAGTTTTTAACATAGCATGATATTTATCTACAATTTCTTTAGGCGTTGTATTTTCTTTTATGGCTTGTATAGTAATAGCAGCACCATGTTCATCGCTTCCACACACATACACAACATCTTTTTTGCAAGCCCTTAAATAGCGTACATAAATATCGGCAGGTAAATATGCACCAGCCAAATGCCCAATATGTTTTGGCCCATTAGCATACGGCAAGGCAGATGTTATTAAATATCTTTTTGGATTAGTCATGTTTTATTTTTTGTTGTCCAAGCTTTAGTTTTTCATAGCATCATCTTTGCGTCGCACTCTTGTACCATATAACTTTACTCAACAACGGATGCAATCTCTTTAATTACTAGCAAAAATACTTTAAACATTTCAAAACAGAAATTTGAGTATTTTTAATCATGAAACGCAAACAATTCCTCTCTACCATACTACCACTAGGTGTTGCTTTAGCGGTAACTGCAAAGGATAATAACAAAGAAGTGCTTAATACCAAAATACCTCCTTATTTAAAAAAAGGCGATACTATCGGCATTACATCACCTGCTGGTTATATTACGTTAGCGGAAATTCAACCAGCTATTTTAAAATTAAAGGAATGGGGATTTAACGTAAAAATTGGCACAACCATTGGTAAAAGAGATTTTACTTTTGGCGGCACAGATGCTGAACGCTTAGCCGATTTTCAACAATTATTAGATGATGGGGTTGTAAAATGTATTTTATGTGCTAGAGGTGGGTATGGTTTTGTACGAATTGTAGATGCCTTAAATTTTAAGAAATTTACTAAAAACCCTAAATGGATTATTGGCTTTAGCGATATTACCGTTTTGCATAGCCACTTAAATACTAACTATGGTATTGCAAGTATTCACTCAAAAATGTGCAATAGTTTCCTTGAAGATTGGAGCAAAGCCGATGATGTGCAAAAAGAAAGTATTGAGAGTATACGTAAATGTTTGCTTGGAGAAAAAATGAAATACTCCATTGTGCCTAATGCAAAAAATAAAACAGGCATTGCCCAAGGCAATTTAGTTGGTGGCAATTTAAAAACGCTTGAAAGCCTTGCTGGCAGTAAAAGTGATATAAATACTGATGGTAAAATTTTATTTGTGGAAGATACTGGAGAATATTTATATAGCTTAGATAGAATGTTTTGGAATTTAAAACGTAGTGGCAAATTAGATAAACTAAGTGGCTTAATTATTGGTGGTTTTAAAATTAAAAAAGATGATGTTGGTGAAGAGTTTGGAAAAAACTTAGAAGATATTGTTTTAGAAAAAGTTGCCGCATTTAATTACCCTGTTTGTTTTGATTTTGCGGTAGGGCATCAAAAAAATAATATAGCCTTAAAGTGTGGTGTACAACATAAACTTAGTGTGCATTTGAATGAATGTTTGCTTAACGAGGTTAGGTAAAATATTTCAACAGTAAAAGAAAGCTATATGTAGATACCACTTTAGTTTTCAAAACTACCGTAGTCTCTCACAATAAAATCTTACTTAATTAATATCGTTGTTCCTTTTTCATAAACCGCCTTCCTAGTCCATCCATTAATATAACTTAACTCCCACACATACGTACCTGCATCTGCTGGTTGCCCTTTATAATTACCATCCCAACCTTGTAAAGGATTTTGTGTTGTAAACATTACTTGACCAATTCTATTAAATACAGTCAACTTAAATTGTTTAGCTAAGTCTGCATTTAACGCCATTAATCGATCATTTTTGCCATCGCCATTTGGCGTAAAGGCATTTGGTACTTTAATTAAACAAACAGATAACATTTTTACATTTATTTCATTTCATCCGTAGCACTACACCCAAAATTATCTACAACAAACTATATTTTTGCTTATTTCAAACTTTAAAAATTATTTTTTCCTAAAATACCTATACTTAAAAAAGAGTACCATTGTCATTACTTATTTTTAAAAATTTTCTTACTGTTATCTTATTATCAACCCCAATAATTTTAAGTATATAAACACCTTTAATAAAATTCGAAATACTAATATTTGCTTCTTTGGAGCTAATATTAGATTCTTTTTTCATTAATTGACCTAAAGAGTTATATATAAGTATACTTTTAAAGAAATCTTGTGAACTTTTTATTCTTAATATTGAGTACTCTGTAATTATTGATATTTTGTCATCTATTAATGTCGATTTTGGTTTTAATTGACTTTTATCTAATTCTTTTCCAATTGAAGTTTTCCATGAGTCTATATTTAAGGGAAGGTCGGAAAAATAAAGTTGATAATTATTTTTTCCAAATTTATTTATATCATTAAATTCTTTTTCATTGTGGAGAATCGATTCTGCACATATAGGTTCAAATATTACATTTGGAGATGCAACCATAGTTAAATTTACCTTTTCAATATTAATAACTGGGCTATATTTAACTTTAAATTGCCTTTCCGTTGCATAACTGATAAACTTATCATTTCGACTAAACGGTATAGATTCTTTACATGAATTTGCTTCATTTTGCCAAAAATAAAATTTATTCCAATCACTAGCAGTCTCTGGAGACCTAAGAGCAACGCTTGATATAATATTTGGAAATTGAATACTTCTGTCATAAGTATTTTTAATAGTATTAGTAAAACTAAATGTTCTGAGCTTATATTTATTAAGCGATGCTAAATATGAAGAAACCTGATTATTGATTGTTGAGTACCCTACACTACCAAGTCCACGACCAAAACTATTGGTACTATAGTCAATAAATCTACCAGATATTGGAACTTGACCGCTACTATAATTGTTTACTATTTTTTTATAGTCAGGTATATATTCAAACTTGACTAAATCGTAATATGGTATTATATACGGTGTCGTTGTGTAACCATAACCATCTAGGGGCAAGTTTGAAGGAGGCCTTGTTATTAAAAAAATGTTATTAGAAGCAGGATTTCCTTGTTCTAAGATATTTTGTCCAATAATTATTTTACCCATATCTGAATAATTTGCAAGTGGCATATTGTTAACACGGAATGAATAAGTATTGCCATAGTATGTGTTAGGGTCGATTGAACTAGCAATAGTTGAAAAATTACTTTCAAAAGCTCTCCTTGTAGAATAATTTACATAATCTTGATATACACCTTTGAATGAACATTTTATTTGGGGTGCGGTTGTTTGATTAGCAATAGTATAACTCAGCATAGTAGGAAAAAATAATCCATTTCGATTAAGTATATCACTGATGCTAAATGAAGAACTAGCTCCAGAGAAATTAGGGTCAGTTATATGTATAGTGAAATAACCTTTAGCATTCATCGTTACTGTGCCAGCATCATTTAAATCATACCCATAAGAAATTACGCTAATTATATCCCCATTTATATAATAAATTGGATCTCCGATGTACAAACCAACAGGAGTATGATATTTATTATTCTGATACCCTGTGTAGATGTTTGCATATATTACCTCTCCGTTAGTGGCATCAATTTTAGCAACGATTGGCTCGTAATTATCATTATTAGTTTGAATTTTAGTACTAAATAGTGCAAATAAATTACCGTTTTTATATACAAGCTCTTTACAAATAAAATGTGAAGTATTAGTAGTATGATCAAACGAATAATTTTTATTAAATGCGATTGTCCCGTTATCATTAATTTTCATAAGTCCAAATCTATCTTTAAATGAACCTTCACCATGAGTATAAGCTATTATTTTTGAATTATCACTAGGTATATATTCGACATCATTTACTAGGGATACGTAATCTTGTCCGCCTATTGAAGATATTGTAACTTTCTGTAAATCTTGTGATTCAGAATTAAAGAATGTTAGTAACATAAGTGCTAATAAGAAATAAATTGCTTTCATGTTGAATAGTTAAATTAAATATCTAAGTTAGTTACTTTTTTATAATATATAATATAGATTTTATTTTTACGTTACTTCTGTAAAAAATCATAAGAGTGTCAAAAAAGTTGGCAATTGTCGATTAATCAATTACATCCTATATTTGGGAATTACTAAAGATGCCATATATCTTGCCTTGGTTTGGCTTAATTTTTTTTTAAGGATGGCTAATTTAAAATTTTAGTGATATTAATGAGGACAAGACTTAATTATGTCGTTACCACATCAAATTTTCAAAAACTAATAAAAGGTATATATGAAAACACCCCCATACTTAAAAAAAGGCGATACCATTGGCATTACCTGCCCTGCTGGTTATATGGCTGCAGAAAAAGCCCAAACTTGCATAAATACATTACAAAAATGGGGTTATACTGTAATGGTTGGCAAAACATTAGGTAGTAATAGTGCCAATTATTTTAGTGGTACAGATGAAGATAGAAGGGATGAATTACAAACTATGCTTGACGATAAAAATATAGATGCTATTTTATTTGGTAGAGGTGGTTATGGTGTTGGGCGACTTATTGATGCTTTAGATTTTACAAAATTTAAAAAAAATCCAAAGTGGTTAATTGGCTTTAGCGATATTACCGTTTTGCACAACCACTTAAACACCAAATTAAAAATTGCCAGTTTACATGCTCCTATGGCTGCTGCATTTAACGAAGGCGAAAATGAGTTTATCCTCTCAATAAAAAATGCATTAGTTGGCAAAAAAGGAAATTATACAACTGCTGCACATTCGTTTAATAAAAAAGGAAAGGCTAGTGGGCAATTAGTAGGTGGTAATTTAACCTTGTTAGCCAATTGTATTGGCACACCAAGCGATATAAACACCAAAAATAAAATTTTATTTATTGAAGATATTGGTGAACAAATTTATGCCGTTGATAGAATGCTTTACCAACTAAAACGCAGTGGCAAATTAAACCAATTGGCTGGTTTAATTATTGGTGGCTTTACCGATATGAAAGATACGGATCGGCCATTTGGTAAAACAGTATATGAAGCTATTGCTGCTATTGTGGCTGAATACAATTATCCTGTTTGTTATAATTTCCCTGTAAGCCATGGTACAGAAAATTATGCTTTAAAAGTTGGCTTGGAATATGAATTAAAAGTTGGGAATAAAATTATTTCGCTATCAGAACTTTAATAAACTATCCAACTTCTTTTTATACAAATCAAACTCTGCAAGGTTGTGATGTGTGCCGTTTTCAATAGTTACAAATTCATCGGTTGGTTTTAGCAAAGCCTTAAATTTCTTTGCGTTTCTATAGGGTATTACGCCATCATCTGTTCCATGAAAAATAGTAATTGGGTACTTTACGTCTTGCACATATTTATAGCTTGGAATTTTATACGTACTCATATTTGCTGTTGGATAAATGGGTGCATAGCAACTAAACAAACTTGGAATACTATAATACGGGGTTTCTAAAATTATTTTTTTTGCCCGGTAAAAAGATGCTACATAAGATGCAATGCCTGTACCAAGGCTTTTTCCGTAAATTATTATACTATCGGATTTATATTTTGCGTTAGCCATTTTATACACTTGCTCAGCCAGCTTGTATAAATTTTGTTCTGTAGGTTTTCCAGTACTTTTTCCAAAACTGGGGTAATCTGGCATCCACACTTCATAACCATTTTTGGTAAAGGCGTTTACAAATTTTGCATATCTATTTATGTTTTGTTTATTACCATGAAAATATAATACCACTCCTTTAGTTACAGTATCGGTGCTAAAAAATTTTACTAGGCTAATATTTGTAGTGCTATTTAATGGTAAATTAATTTCTTCAAAAGGTGTAGCAAAAGTAAATGTATAACTAGGTTCTAATGTTGTTGGGTGAAATAAAAAATATTCTTGCAAATAATATAAAGCAATACCAATACTGCAATATGTCAATACAGTTATTTTAATCCATCTAAATATTTTCTTCTTCATAA
>JANNWD010000446.1:0-2223 GCA_031408315.1 Bacteroidota bacterium | reverse complement strand
GCAGTAGGTAGAGCAGTTGTTCTTTAACAATTGGTTTAACTATTTAGAAAATAATAATAATCCCTCCGAATTTTTTCGGGGGGATTATTATTTTATGCCAGCTATAAAGAATAGGTTAAGCCTTTAGAAAATACCATTGTGGGGATTACAAGAATAGTTGATATAAACAGCATTTTTAAAAAATAAACCCAATTTTTAAGGGGAAAGTGACGTAATTAGTAACGTATAATACTAATTAGTCATTTCAAGAAAATTAGTTACTTAAATTTGTTCAGTATGGCTACTGTTAGTTTTACACTTAATAGCTATCCTTTTAATTAAAAGTGGTTGCTTATTTGTTAAAAAAATATGCTTTAGTATTATTGAGGAATGAAACATCTAAGAACAACAGTTACTTTTTATGATGTGTTTTTAAAGCCTAATTGCTATAAACAGCATTTGAGAAATTAAACTTAACTTTTAGAAGGATAGAAGTGTTAAAAATAATTTGTACCCAACAAATGAGAATATAATTTTAAAGATTATTTTTTAAATAATTATTTACTAAATGAACTTGATTTTTTTAGTAAATGAATATGCTAGTTAACTTTTGCGATTAGCAATATAAACGCCTATTAAAATAATACATAAGGCAATAATTTGCTTTGCTCCAATTTGTTCTCCATAAATTAACCCCCAACCAATAGCAACAAAAGGAATACCATAAGTTACCATACTTGCAAAAATTGCACCTGCTCTTTTCATTAATATGTAAAAAATTATAGATGCTAGTGCTGTTCCAAAAACACCTAGTAATGCGGTAAAAAAAGTTGATAGCAATACCTTGTCATCTGCCAACGGCAAATTAAAATAACCAGTAAAAAAAAGAATAACTAAAGCTGGTATTGCATTTAAGCCTAATGCAATTGCGGCTATTTGTATAGATCCAATATTTTGCAAATATTTGTTTACCATGTTTACATTAATACCATAACAAATGGTAGCCATAATAATTAAGGAGAGATATAATGTATTTTGACCGTGTTGTAAAGTAGCTTTACTAAACAACAATAACGCACTGCCAGCAATGGCAATTACTATTCCTATAATTTTATTAGTTGTAGTTTTTGTACTAAAAAATAAAGCCCCAATAATTATAACAAAAATGGGCGTTAGTGAGTTTAAAGAACCAGCTAAAGCACTATCAATTCTTTCTTCTGCAATACAAAATAAAAAAGCAGGTAATAAGCTGCCCAAAAGCCCCGATAGAAAAATAGTGCCAATTTTATTTGACGGTATTTGTTTCCAATATTTTATGGTATAAGGTAAAAGTACCAGTCCAGAAAATACAATACGTAAAGATGCCACTTGATAGGAGGTAAGCCCAATTAAACCTTCTTTCATTAAAATAAAACTACTTCCCCAAATAAAGGAAAGCCCAATAAAAATTGCCCAGTTAGTAACTATATCCTTCTTCAAATTTTTTGTATTTGCGGCAAAGGTGAGGTTTTTTATTATTTATAACATAAAAATTAATGTGTAATAAATACATACTTTTTATATAATTGCTTGCATTTGTAAAAAAAAAGAAATATTCTTGCAAAACCTTAAACTTACGTAGAATCACAAAACATTTTTTAAACCAACAAAAAACTAAATTATTATGGGATTTGTTAAAGAATTTAAAGAGTTTGCTGTTACAGGAAACTTATTAGAATTAGCTTCTGCTGTTATTATCGGAGGTGCTGTAAGTAAAATTATTTCATCTTTAGTAGATGATATTATTATGCCACTCATTGGTACAGTAATTAGTGCCGACTTTTCAAAATTAGAAACCGTAATAAACGGGGCAACAATTAAGTACGGTATTTTTATTCAAAATGTATTTAGTTTCATCATTATTGCTTTTGTATTATTTATGATGATAAAAGGTGCTAACAAAATGAAAAAAGCTAAAGCCGCAGAAGCTCCAGCTGGTCCTTCATCTACAGATGCACTGTTAATGGAAATTAGAGATGGACTAAAAAAATAATTTCACATCTTAATTTTTAATAAAATACACTACTTTTTTGGAGTGTATTTTTTTTTGACGCAACCTTTAGCGTATATAAATTGTCTTAGCAGAAAATAATTAACAACTACTTAAAACAATTAAAATGAAAAAAGAAATTTATTTGCTAATAGCTTTATTAATATGCAGCACTAGTTTATTAGCCCAAAATGTAGGTGCAGATGCTGCTAACT
>JANNWD010000445.1:0-2237 GCA_031408315.1 Bacteroidota bacterium | reverse complement strand
TTTATGGTGTTTTATAGTTTTTTCAACACAATTTTATCAGTGTATTCATCCAATACTTTATCAAAAAACAGCTTTGTTTCTAAATAATTTGCAACAGGTATCTTATGTTGTGTTAAAACTAATTTTGTTATTATAATAATTTTTTTTTGTTGTTCTATATATTGGTAAGATGATGTAAAACTTCCAAATGCAAAAATAAATACTTTATTTTTTGGTAAAGTTTCAACTCTTACTTCATTGGTTAAATTATAAGTGGTGGTATCTATTTTAATTAACGGATGTTCGAAGTAAAAATCTTTTGTACGGTTTTCTGCGGTTGGCAAAATACCAGTCCATATTTTATATAATCTTGGATGAAGAAATACTTTTTTACCTACTGTAAAATCGTAAAGTTTATCTGTTTCTATAGTTAATTTTAAAGTCCCTTCTTTGGTACAATCTAAGGTAAAATCAGTTGGCTCTACATATCCAAAATGCTCTAATAAATATGTTTTTTGATCATCTTTTTTTTGTGAAAGAATATTATGTATAAAATCTTGCTTATACTCACCAGTAGCTATTTTATTTATAACTGCTTTGCCAGATCCATCTGTATTAAATTGTATAGTAGTATTGCTATTTAAAATATTGTTTTCTGCTTTACTTGTTGGTGTAGGCACTAATTTTCCTCCATTTTCTGTAATTAAAAGAGCATTTCTATTCTCTGTAAAATTACCTAATGTAGCAAAATCATTAGTTGTACTGGTACATTCTAACCAAATACTATCTTTTGGCTGTGGCACACAAATAATTACATGATTAAAATGGCTTATAGGAAAGTTAGGGTCAACCGGTTCTTGATTATAATCCGCATTAATTAATGCTTGATAACTTTTTATTCCTACTGCGTTTAAACAAGCTTGTATATAATTACTAAGAGCTTTGCAATCGCCATACTTTTTTTTATCTACAAAGTTAGCTTCAACTGGTTTAAAACCACCAATACCAAGTAGTATAAGAACGTATCTAAAATTATTTTGTAAATAAGTATAAATTATTTTTGTTTTTTCTCTATCAGTTTTTGCCTCTTTTACTAAATTTCGAAAAAACAATTTTCTTTCATCAGTTAAATTAGAAGCTTCTTTTGCCAAACTTCTATACCAATTACCAAAACTTTGCCATGTACTCATATCTCCTTCATAATCATCTAACTTAAATTTATTAGGAGCCAAAATAATTTGTGGGTATCTACTTGCTCTGCTAACACTGCCTGCCTCATATAAAAAAGCAGGTAAATTTTGTACACTCCAAGTATAAATTTTTATTTTACCCTCAGTTGTAATAGTTGGAAATATTGTGGTATTCTTTTGTTTATATCGTAAGTCTAATTCCATTGGAACTTTTACTGTAAATGTCGATTTTTCAATTGCTTCATTAGCGGCTTGAATTTCGTATGCAGGGTAATTTAATATTCCTTTATATTTTATTTCGTAACTAATTTTTAGGGTAATGGGATATTCGTTTGCAGGAATAGTTATAAAATATATTTTACCATCCGACACCAACCCATCTCCAGAAGCTTGTTTGGTTAAATCATCTTTGAAATATTTTTTTCTTGTTATACCATCTGCATCAATTACCTCAATTTTTACTTGGTCTAAACTTAGAAACTTATTGGTGAATTGATAAAAATCTAATTCATGTTTTGCATTTTCATTTATAAGTGTAATTACGTTACTCACTTTAAGTACAGCTTTACCAATTTCTTTTACCTCAAATTCAATAGTTGCTTCTCTTTTTATTACGTTAGCATTCTTCTTTAAAGCTATGGGAATAGTACTTATTGCATACGCATTAATTTGTGCATAGTTTATTTTAGAAAACACTACACAAAAAAGAACAAAAAATAGTTTCAGGTATTTATTTCTTTTTAATAACAATTTGCTCATTTAAATTTTCAAGTAATTTTTTGTAAAATTCTTTAAACTCTGGATATATACTTGATGAATAACTCGTTTTTTTAAATTCAATAGATATTCTACTATTTAAAACATTATCTTCTATTTCTACAAAGCGATTTAAAGTAATACTTTTATCAGGCATTACCATTGAAATATTTTTTGGTAACTCATCAAAAATAAAATTAGGGGCTAATGTAAAATTAGAGAAAAATTGATACTCTTGTAAATAGCCAAAATCAATGTCTGTAACTCTTTCGTCTTTTGTAAAAGGATTCGTATCAAAACCTGTAAAAAAAT
>JANNWD010000444.1:0-13686 GCA_031408315.1 Bacteroidota bacterium | reverse complement strand
GCATTTGTTTGTTTGTATTAAATTAATTTTGTTTTAAAAATTTTAAATATTTTAAAAAATTTTTTAAAGTAATTTTAAATTATTTTATTTATTCGTTTTGTTTAAAAAAAAACAATGCAAGATTTGTATGATAAAGGGAGAGAAGTGGTCAATAATTTATCTTTTTAGGGTTTACATTTTACTACAGAGGTTTATAGATAGTTTTTCACTGAAGTGCCGAGAGAAAAAATATTTAAGTCTCAATAAATCTATACCCAATGCCCCTTACCGAAAAAAAGTACTTTGGGTTTCTGCTATCTTCTTCAAAATATTTACGAAAGTTCAAAATGAAATTATCAATCGTTCTTGTAGTAGGGTAAACATTATAGCCCCATACGGCTTGTAAAATTTTTTCTCTAGTAACTACTTCATTTTTATTTTCAATTAAAAGCTTTAGTAACTGCACTTCTTTCTTTGTTAAAAAAACAGTTTTACCATCTTTATCAATACACTCTAGCGATTTAAAATTTATTTTATTTTTACCAAAACTATAAATTTCTTCAATAGGTGTTCTACTAGCTAATCGTTCGCTTTTAATTAATAATTTATTTACTCGTAATAAAAGTTCTTCTAAATTAAAGGGCTTAGTTAAATAATCATCTGCACCTTTTTTTAAGCCTAAAATTCTATCGGCACTTGTATTTTTTGCACTTAAAATCAATATAGGCAAATCAGGGTGACTCAATCTAACAGTTTCGCAAACGCTTATTCCATCTATCTCTGGCAACATTACATCTAATATCATTAAATCAAAATACTCTTGTTGCACAAATTTTAATGCCTCTGCACCATCATAAGCACTAGTTACTTCATAATCTTCCAATTCCAAGTTTAGCTTTAAAGCTTCTTGTAAATTTTCTTCATCTTCTACTAATAATATCGATTTTTTTTTGCTCATTTTAAAATGCTCAATGGTAATTTAAGTTCAAAAATACTTCCGTTTGGGGTATTATCTGTCACAGAAATGTTGCCTTTATGTTTGCCTACAATATTTTTAGTTAAATATAAGCCTAAGCCTGTGCCTTTTGCCCCTTTTGTGGCAGCATTACCTGCTCTATAAAATTTTTCAAATATTTTTTGTTTATCTATTTCACTAATTCCTTTGCCTAAATCTATTATATGTAATATAGTTTGATTGTTTTCGATAGATAAATTTATGTTGATTTCGGATGCCCTTGGCGAATATTTTATAGCGTTATCTAATAAATTATTTACGGCAATTTGTAGCAACATTCTATCGCCAATTACAAAACTATTTTCGGCAATATTTTTTTTAAATGAGTAAGCTGAAAACCTGTTTTTATATTCTGCTACGCTAGTTTCTACCAATTCACTAAAATTAACTTCTTCATTGGTTAATTTATAATTTGCTGCATCAATTTGCGATGATAATAACATGTTGTTGCACAACGTATTTAATCGATTAGCTTCTTGTAAAGTGTTTTGAATAAGTTTATGTTGTTGTGGCTCTTCTAACTTTCTTTTTTGTAAGGTTTCTAAATTTAATGTGGCTACGGCAATAGGTGTTTTTAATTCGTGGGTTAGTGCCATCATAAAATTTTGCTGCTCTATACTAAAGCGGAGTTGCCTACGTACTGCTCTAAAAATAAAAATAGCGCCTGCTAGTATCAATAAAAAAAATGTAATTCCTTCTCCCAGGTATTGAAATGTTTTTCTTTGTTTTAGTGCTTTTATTTTTGCAACATCAGTATAATAATTGGCGGAGTAGGGTTGTAATTGTTGAATTTTATATTGTGCCATTTGCTTATTTTGCTTATTTAATGCAACAAACCACCACACAAGTGCAGCTACAATGTAGGCCAATAAAATCCAGTAAATAATAAAAACGGCTTGTAATTTTTTTTGCTTTGCCATAAAATGCAAAGTTAAAGTATAATTATGGTTAGCTTAATTCCTAATATCTAACCCCCAACTTAATTTGCTACGTAATGTTTGTAAAAAATTATTTTCGTTAAGGCGGATAAGATTTATACCAAATGTTTCTTTTTTAACTGCCAACTGAATTTCTTTGCTAACTAATTCTCTACGGCTATCTAAAGTGCAAATAAATCCGTCGGTACGTCCTTCTACTTCAAATGAAATAATGGTATTATCGGGTACAATTATAGGGCGTATATTTAAATTGTGTGGCGATACTGGGGTAATTACAAAACTTGCACTATCGGGGAAAACAACAGGGCCGTTACAACTTAATGAATAACCTGTACTGCCTGTTGGTGTGGCTACAATTAATCCATCGGCCCAATAGGTATTTAAAAACTCACCGTTTAAATACGTATGAATTTTTATCATTGGCGAAGTGTCTTTTTTATGAATAGTAAACTCATTTAATGCATAAGGAGCATCGCTAAATAATGATGTGTTACTTGATAAATGTATTAACGTTCTTTCATCAACTAGATAGGTTTGGTTAACCAAAGCCTTTACTGCAGCCTGTATTTCGGTTTTGCCAATGTTGGCTAAAAAGCCTAATCTTCCATAATTAATACCTACTACAGGAGTGCCAGTATCTTTAACTAATGTAACGGTATCTAGCAAAGTGCCATCGCCGCCGAGGCTTATTATGCAACTAATAGTTTCATCTAAATCGGCACTGGAATTAAACGTACTATATTTTTTTATTTGCAAAGAGGAATAAAATTGGTTAAAAAAATCTTGATAAAAAACAGGTTCTACGCCATACTTATCTAATTCATCTAACAACAATTTAAAATCTTGATGCTGAGAATTTTCAATTCCTCTACTATAAATTGCAATACGCATTTGTACAATTTTGTTTTTTTAAAAACCACTTTGTAAACGTAAAAATAACCCCTTTTCGTTTAATTGATTAAAACTGTATTCAAACCTAACGGTAAAGTCGTAAAATGTTAACATATCTATGCCAAAACCACCTGTATATAAGAAACGGTTATTTAAATTACTTTGATTGTATTTATTGTAACTATATCCAAAATCGGTATAAGTTTTTGCAAAAAATGTGAACGGAATTTTTTCATTCTTTTTAAATATAAATGGAATAGCAAATGGCAGTTTTACTTTAAATGAAGCAATTTTCTTTTTTAGTGTTGCTTTGTTTAATGCGTAAGCAACGCCGTCAATGGCATATAATTCAAGCCCACGTAAAAACGCATTTCCAAAACCTAGCCCACGCTGGTTTACATAAGCTTGTTTAAAAGGCAATTTTATATTGCCTACAATACCATTACTAAAATACCAATTTTTCCCAAGGTCAATAAATTTATTATAACCACCATCCAAAGCTAACATATTCAATTTTCCGGTAAAGCCCAATCCTCTTTTTAAAATACCTATAAAGCCACTATTTCCTTTTAGTGGATAGGCTACATTATTTACATTGGTGTGTATATAATTGTATGTAAAATCTGGAAATGACATACTAGATTGTGCAGCACCTAAATAATTTGGATTATATTTTAAGTGAATAGAATCGCTAATTTTTAAAAAGGTAAAAGATGCTCCAAATATATGTGTATTAAAAACTCCTTTTCGTAAACGAAATGAGGCATTAAAATTAAAATTTTTACTTACAAAAGAATTGATTGAAGCATTAGTAGCTTTTGTTGAAAAAAAGGCTAACCTATTAGAGTCGTAGGTTCCGTAATTTATTTCTCTTGCTTGAGAAAAATTTATGCCTGCTGAAAAGCCTTGTGTAAGAGCTTTGTTGCTGTAAGGGGCAGTGTATGATAATGCTAAACCTCTACTATAGCCATTTAGTAAATAAAAACGTAGTTGATCTCTTCTTCCACTAATATTATAATGGGCAAATTTTACACCGTAAATTACTCGTTGTAAATCGGCTTTGTAGGTTTTAATCCATTCGTTAAAACTTCTATCTACTAATTTAAATTGTGGAGTAGGAAAAATATACCATCTTTCTTTTACTTCAATTTCTATATCAATACTAAACGCATTAAGGGCAATTGTATTTATTTTTACTTCGTTAAAAAGTGTAGTATTATAAACGTTTAATCTTGCTTGTTCAATGGTTTTATATAAGGTTGTAATAAGTATACTGTCGCCTTTTTTTAATTGAGACTCTCTTAAAATAATATAATCTTTTGTTTTTTTATTTCCTTTAACTATTATATTATTTATAAGAAGATGAAGACTTGAGTAATTGATTAAATTATTTTTTGGTGTGTCAACTAAATTATTTGTACTGCTAAATTGAGCCACAGTTTGCTGGCTTACTAATAAAAAAATAAAATAATAAAGTATATTTTTTACAACACTCATTACACTCTTTGGCTTGTAAGTAATTTACGTAAAAATAGTGCATACCGTTTTATTACGAACAAGTGTAAAAAACATAACTTAAATATCTAAATAGTTCATTAAGTGCTTGTAGTTGCTATGAACTTCGTTTTCAAATACTTCGATACCAAAGTAGTATAGTACATCATAATCGTATCGTTCAAAAGTAGATACAATAGAAGATATCTCTTTTTTATTAATGTGGAGTGTTACGGTAAATAAGTCAGTATCTTTTTGTATAGTAGTATTTAAATGCAAAATAGTAGCATCGTTGCTTTCTACAATTCTACTAATTTCGGAAATGGCAAATTGACTACGTTCCATTTCTAAAACGATAATACCGCCAATTTCATTTGTGCCTGCAAAATTGCCCAGTGTTTTTAATAAATCGGATGTAGTTATTACACCTAAAAAATCTTTATCTTGATTAATAACTGGGACAACCGTTGTATCAAATTGATTGCTACAATTTACTGCGTTTAAAAAATGTTCGTTTTCTAACACAAATGGATTGGTGAAGGTTTCTTGCATTAAGTCTATTGGCATTTTTTCTTCTTCCACATCCAATAAATCCTCTTCGCTTACCATACCTAAATATTTATTATTGGCTACTACTGGTAAATGTGTTACTCTAAAATCGTTAATTAATTGCAATGCTTTACGTACACTGTCTTGTAACTGTAAACGTGGAATGTTGTTATTGATTAGCTCAATTGTAAGCATAGATAAATTAGTAGTTTTTAGAAAACGCTAAAATTAAATTTAACTGTATACAGTTAGATAAAAAATATGTTAAATTGTTACAGCTGTTTTTAGTTTATCCAAAAATTCACTTAATATTTTATTAAACTCTTGTGGCACTTCCATCATTGGTGCATGGCCACATTTATCTACAAAATGTAATTCGCTATTAGGAATTAACTTGTTAAACTCCTTGCCTACAAATGGCGGAGTAATGGTATCGTTATTACCCCAAATTAAGCAAGTGGGCTGTTTTATTTGGTTTAATTCTTCTCCCAAATTATTGCGTATAGCACTTTTAGCTAAAGCAATAATTTTTATAACTTTTAGGCGGTTATTGGTAATTTCAAAAACTTCATCAACCAATTCATCTGTAGCCATTGCTGGGTCGTAAAAAGTTAGTGCGGTTTTATTGCGTATGTACTCTTTATCGCCACGTTTTGGGTAAGTATCTCCCATACCGTTTTCAAACAAACCGCTGCTACCAGTAAGTGTAAGCGATTTTACTCTTTCTGGATGTTTTAAAATATAAACTAACCCTACATGCCCACCTAACGAATTGCCTAATAAATGAATATTGTTGTAATTACGATGTTCAATAAATTTTTGTACAAATTTTTGTAAACCGCCAACTGAAGTATGCAGCAAATCCATTTCCAATAACGGCAGCATTGGAACAATTACTTTATTTCTTGTTCTAAAATATTCTATTAAAGGTTCAAAATTGCTAAGAGCACCAAATAAACCATGTAACAGCAGTAAAGGTTCTCCTTCGCCAACTTCAATAAATTTAAACTTTCCGTCTTGTTGTATTTCGTAGCTCATTTGTTAGTTTAGATAAACGTTCAATTAACTGCAAAATAATTGATTTACAGCAAAAATGTACATTAAAAGTTATAATGGTAAATATAGTATGGGATTATGCTTGTTTTATTGTGGGATATTGGTAGAAATTTTGCCAAAAAAATTACTTAACTCGGAAAACATATCTTTAAAAATTGGTATTACTGTGCCAATACTATTAATAACTTTTGGTCCTAAGGGTTGTACATAAGCATATGTGCTAGAAGCCTGTATTACCGTGGGTTGTATTAATTGAACTTTTTCGGCATAAAATAAAAAAAGGCTAAAAATAATGGTGTATAGGGCAAGATAAAAAATTATTCCGCCTATTTTATTAACCCAACCCAATAATACGAATTGAAACGTTTTTTCTATTAATTTGGCTCCCCAACGTACCAATAAAATAACCACAAAAAAAACTAGTGCAAAAGAAATAAAGGGCAACCATTTTGCACTTACGCTTACACTACTGCCCAACCAACTTGCAACAGCAGTAGATAATTTTAACGCTGCAGCTAAGCCTACAATAAAGGCAATAGTTGAAAAAATAGCAATTATTAACCCTTTTTGAACGCCTTTAATGCAAGCCATAATTACAATTATTGCAAAAACAATGTCTATAAACATACTATATGGTTAATAATTGCTTTACAATAATACTAATAGTTTTGCCATCGGCTTTTCCTGCTAATTGTTTACTTGCAGTACCCATTACTTTGCCTAAATCGGCAGCAGATGTTGCACCTGTTTCGTTAATTATTTTAGTAATTGCATCTTTAATTTCATCTTCGGAAAGTTGTGTTGGTAAAAATTTTTCTATCACCGCCATTTCTTCTCTCTCTTTTGTGGCTAAATCTTCTCTGCCTTGTTTTTCAAAAATTTCTAACGAATCTTTACGCTGCTTCATCATTTTTTGTAAAAATTTTTGTTCGGTTGCTTCATCAATTTCGCCACCAGCGCCTGGCTCTGTTTTAGCTTTTATAATTTCGGCTTTAATAGCACGTAAACTACGTAATACTGCTTCGTTTTTACTTTTCATGGCATCTTTCATTTCTGCCATTATATTTTGTTCAAGTGCCATAGTATGTTTTATATTTTGATTTTTTGAATTTGGGTTAGAAGATTAGGGGTTTAGTTTACCTATTAACTATTGCCCATTTTCCTTTATTTGGCTTTGTCTAAATTTTTCAAAAAAATTCTTTGCAAATGTTTTCATATCATCGCTAAGCTCTTGTTGTTGTGTGGCTCTTTTAAATGTATCTGCCATACTCATTAGCATTTGGTAATAGAAATCGGCCATTTCATCTACCATCATTTCTTTTGTCCAAAGGTCAATCCGTAGTGCAGTTTTATCGGTAGCATCCCAAAAGGCAATGCACATTGCTTTTGCTTTTTGAGCCATATCGGCACTGCTATCTGTTGCTTGCCAACTAATTTGTTCTGGTACTTTATTAGGGTCTAGTAAAATATCTATGTTTATAGAAGATTTGTTCATTTAAAGCTGTTTTTTACAAAGGTAACATCTTTTAAAAAAAGAAGAACTACAATCTATTTACCTAATAAAAACTCTAATGGTATATTAAATCTACTCCGCCAATCTTTTGCAATATGGTCGCTGCCTTTAAACTCTTTACTTAATAAATTGGCAGCAGTATAACCCTTGCTGGTGGCAATGCTATCAATTTTTTGTTGCAATGTTTTTAAAAAATAATCAATACGTACAGTACCATAATCAAAGTAAAGTTTATGATTAATTGGCGATGGTAAATTGTTTTGGATATAGTTAGTAAAAGCATCAAATAAATTATTTTTTTTAGTGGGTAATAAACCTGGCCACCAAGTAGATAAACAAGCTACTCCCCCAAATACATTTGGGTACTCACACATTGCATAAACGGAAACTAAACCACCCATGCTATAACCGCCAATAAATGTATTTTCGGGTGTAGTAAGGGTGCTATATTTTTTATCAATAAAAGGTTTTAATTCGGTTACTAAAAACTTCAAATAATTATCCGATTGTACTTTGTGTTGTAGCATTGGGTCTTTATCTAACTTAACAGTGTACATTGAGTCTTGTACTTTTTGCTCAAATGTTTCAAAAGGTTTTTGGGGCATATATTCGCTATGCCTTATTTTCATAGTATTCCAAATGGCTACTACAATACATTTTTTTATTGTGCCTTCTTTAATTAATTTAGCTACCGTTTCATCTACCCCTACTTCCGATTTTTCGTACGATACTGTTGAGTCGAACATTGATTGACCATCTTGCAAATACAATACAGCATATTTTTCTTTTTTAGAGTAATCTTCAGGCAGCCATACATCTACATTACGGGGTATAATAAAACTCGATTTAAATTTTTTGTAGTGTTTTATTTTGCCTACAGATGGGGTTGGTTTTTGTGCAAAACTAAGTAAAGGAAATATAAAAATGAGTAGCAAAACTAATTTTTTATGCATAAATATAATTTAGTAGTAAGTAATTTTTTAAGTAGTAAAGATAAGGTGTTGCTTAATTTATTTAGTGTTACAACACAATTTTAGTTAGTTCATCAATTGTTTTGTTCCAATTGTAATTAAAACTAAATGAAACACCCTTTTGTATTAATTGGTTACGATAATTTTCATCTTTGTACAACAAAATCATTGTAGCAGAATAATCAACAATATCAATTGATTTGGCATAGCCAACATTATCAGTAAAAACTATCTCAATACCATTTGCTTTTTGGGTAATAACAGGCACATGGCTTTGCATGGCTTCTACTACTTGTAGGGGAAAATTTGTTGAGGGAAAAGGGTAAAAAAATGTATACGCAGCGGAAATAATTTTTGCATAATCACTAATAGAAATATTGCTTAATAATTGAACATCTTCTTTGTATTTATAATTAGCTAATTGTTGCGTAAGGGCAGTAGTTAATTTATTTTTTTGAGTAATAATCAATAATTGTAAATTACTTTTTTGCCATTTTTTAAATTGAGTAAAGGCTTTTAAGAGGTTAATAAAATCTTGCTCAGTAGTAAAATTTATAGTTACTAAAAAATAATCTTTACCATTTGTAAAGGTATTTTTAGTTTGCTCTTGATGTTGCCATGCACTTGGCATAAAGTGTACACTTGCTGCTACTGGCAATACATTTATCTTGTTTTGTAAAGACGGAAATGTACTACACATTTTATCTTTTGCTTGCTTGCTTGTTACTATAATTTTTTTTGCGGTAGCTAAATTATAATCGCTATTTTTTTTATGATATTTTTTTATTTTGGGAGATAATAAATTAATTGAATCATCTAAAATAAGGTCATCTAAAAATAAAATTTGCGGAACGTTGGTTCGAAAGCTAACTATAGCATCAGTATTAATGTAAATAGAGGCGTTTAATTTTTTTAAGATAGAGGGTATTTTATAATTGTACCAATATTTCCATAATAATAGTGCAGTGGGTTTTTTGCCTAAAATATGTGCTGAGCAATTACTAGGCAATTGTTGTGCAATTGAATATTCATTTTGCACTAAAAAAATAAATTGATGAGTGGTTTGCTGTAAAGCCAATTGAATAAAGCAATCTACAACAAAGCTGTTGCTATTTTGTGTTGATGTGTTTACTACAATTATCATGTAGGGTAAGCAATTATTTGAGTACTTTAATTTTTACAGTTTCTATTCTTGTATCGCTTACGTTTAAAATATCGTATTGATAATTGCCAATAATAATTCTATCTTTTTGCTTAGGTATTTGTTCGTTTTTTTGAATAATGTAGCCAGATAAAGTTTCTGTTTCTTCGTTTTCTAAAAACTGTAGCCTAAATTTTTCTGCAATATAATCTAACTCCAATCTGCCGCTAAAAATAAATTCGTTGGCGGCTAATTGCTTTTCTACAAACTCTTCGGTATCATACTCATCTTTAATATCGCCAAAAATTTCTTCCAATAAATCTTCCATAGTTACAATACCTGCGGTACCGCCAAATTCATCTATTACCCAAGCAATGCTTTTACGTTCTTTGGTAAATTTATTCATCAAATCTGTAGCACTCATACTCTCTGGTACAGTTGGTATAGGCAATAAAATTTCTTGTAAAGTTGCAGGCTTTTTAAACATATCTAATTGATGAACGTAGCCTATAATACTATCAATATTTTCATCAAACACCACCAATTTGCTTAATTGTGTTTGTATAAATTTAGTTTTAACTTCTTCAATTGCGGTTGTGCTTTTTATAGATTCTATTTCTCTACGTGGAATAAGACATTCTCTTAATTTTACTTCGCTAAGGGATAAAGCATTTTCAAATAATTCTTTATTTAGTTCGTTTTTTTCCTCTTCTTCTTGGCTTTTATTTTGTTGCATAAAATACTCTAAATCCAACTTGCTAAATACATCTTTTTTTTCATTCACTTTTATATTGAAAAGATATTTCAACATCCACTCTGCCGCATCTACAAAAAAAGCAGCAATACCAGAGAAAAGCGAATAAAAAAATTGCATTATTGAGGCTACAACTCCGTTACTTAATAAAGATGATGATTTAGCCCTAAACAATGCTTTAAAAACAAATTCGATTATTAAAAGTAAAACAGTAGATATAACTGTTTCCACTGCCAAGCGTATGTAAGGATTAGTTATGTTGAAAAATTTCCAAAAAGATTGTTGTAATAAATCGCTGCACAGTAAGCCGTAAATAACTAATACTATATTAAAACCAATTAATGTAGTGCCAATAAATTTGGTAGGTTTTTCGTTAAATAATGCCCATGTTTTACCAGAGTAAGTACCTTGCTTTTTTCTTAATTCAATGGTTAATTTATTTGCAGATACAAATGCAATTTCTATTCCTGAAAAAAACCCAATTAACAACAGCGAAACTAGTATTGCAATTAGCGATAACACATATTCCATACTATAAAAATACAAAAGTTATCCTAAAGGCTAATGATTCATGAAATTTGATACAATTTCAGTTGCTTCTTGGCAAGCAGTTTCCAAATGATTGTTTGTAATAACTTTATTAAAATGCTCCTTAAACGAAAGTTCGTAACTAGCTTTACTTATTCTGGCTTGTAATGATGCCTCTGTTTCCGTTCCTCTTGCCAATAACCTGTTTTTTAATTCATCTACCGAAGGTGGTTCAATAAATATTGATAAAGAGGTTTGTGGATATTGTTGCTGTACATGAATAGCACCTTTTACATCAATATCAAGCACAGGTATTTGATTATTGTTCCAAATACGTTGTAATTCATTTTTTAAAGTGCCATAATATTTGCCTTCATAAACCATTTCCCACTCTACAAAATCGTTTTGTTGTATGCATTGTTTAAATATTTCTTCTGTCATAAAATGATAATCTATACCATTTTCTTCCAAAGGCCTTGGCTTTCGAGTGGCGGCACTTACCGAAAATGCCAATTGTGGAAACTGCTGCATTAAATGCCTAGTAATAGACGTTTTTCCAGCACCACTTGGGGCAGTAATAATTAATATTTTATGTTGTATGTTACTCATTTTAATTACTGGGTAAAAAATACATTACTACATTTTTTCTATTTACCACACTACTTAACGTCATATCACTTTCTGTTATAGAATTTATGGTATAATTATTTGTATTATTGTTTACACTTGTAATGCAGGTTAATATTTTTTCTTTTTCATTAATAAGGTAAGTGCCTTGCACATTTGTACGGCCTGCAATGCTTGTTGTATAGCTTCCATCTTTATTAAACGTCCAACTAAGGCTTTTTAAAGCAGCTTCAATGGTGGCTACTTTTGCCGAATCTTCTTGTGTTTGAAATTTAGTATCTACAGGGTCTAAATTATCTACCTTAACACAATCCCATTTTTTGGTAATAAGTTGTTGGGTTTTGCTTTGGCAAGAGGAAAGAAAAACAATCGCAAAACTGAGTATTATTAATAATAGTTTCATAATAGTTTAATTTATCCTTTTTATATCTGCACCCAAGTTTCGTAAACGTTCATCAATATTTTGGTATCCTCTATCAATTTGTTCAATATTTTGAATAATACTTTTGCCACTTGCACTTAATGCAGCAATTAATAACGCAACACCAGCTCTAATATCGGGGCTGCTCATGGTTATGCCACGTAGTTTTTGTTCTCTTTCTAACCCAATTACAACGGCACGGTGAGGGTCACACAAAATAATTTGTGCTCCCATATCTATTAATTTATCTACAAAAAACAAACGGCTCTCAAACATTTTTTGGTGTATTAAAACACTGCCATGTGCTTGTGTGGCGGTTACTAAAATAATGCTCAACAAATCTGGCGTAAAACCTGGCCATGGATGATCGTAAATGGTGAGCACTCCACCATCCATATATTTTTGTATGTGGTAACTATCTTGCGATGGTATGTGTATATCATCGCCATTAAAATTCATTTGTATGCCTAGTTGTTGAAATTTTTCTGGTATAATTCCCAAGTGTTCAATACCTGCATTTTTAATGGTAATGTCGCTTTGCGTCATTGCGGCAAGTCCAATAAAACTACCTACTTCAATCATATCGGGTAGCATTTTATGTGTGCAACCGCCTAACGTATTTACGCCTTGCACAATAAGCATATTACTACCAATGCCTGTAATATTTGCCCCCATACTATTTAACATTCGGCAAAGTTGTTGTATGTATGGCTCACAAGCGGCATTGTAAATAGTGCTTGTGCCACTAGCTAACACTGCTGCCATTAAAATATTGGCAGTACCTGTTACACTTGGTTCATCTAACTGCATTAATGTTCCCTTTAAACCTGTGGTGGTTAAATGGAAAAAGCCATCTTCGTTATAGGTAAATGTTGCTCCTAATTTTTCAAAACCTATAATGTGTGTATCTAACCTACGCCTACCAATTTTATCGCCGCCGGGCTTTGGTATGTAAGCTTTTTTAAACCTTGCTAACATTGGGCCAGCAAGCATTACAGAGCCACGTAGCTTTCCACTTTTTTTATGATAGGCTGGGCTGTTTAAATAATCTACATTTACATTATGGGCTTTAAAAATACAAGTATCTCGGCTTACTCTATTTAGTTGCACACCCATTTCTCCCAATAATTCTATCAATAAATTAACATCAATAATATCTGGAATATTTTTTATAGTTACTTCTTCGGCTGTTAATAATACTGCCGAAATTATTTGCAAGGCTTCGTTTTTTGCACCTTGTGGTGTAATTTCTCCGCTTAATTTATTACCGCCTCTTACTTCAAATGATTGCATTTATATAATGGATAATTTTTTAATGAATAATCGATAATGTTTTCAAAGATGGTAATTATTCTTGTATAATAAAAGTCTTCTCTAATTTGAGAAGACTTAATATTTTTTAAAGACGTTTTTATCAGCAGAGTCTAAAAGTCCCCTTTAGGGGATTTAGGGGTTCTAATATCTTTTCTTAAAATTTCTATTGTTATTACTTCTGCTATCTCCACCACTATTTCTATTATCTCTGCTGCCACCAAATGAGCTTCTGTTATTGTCTCTTCCTGCACTTCCCGTTCTATTATCTCTACCACCATTACTGCTACCGTTACGGTTATCTCTGCCAGTAAAATTTTTGCGATAATTATTGTTACCTCTTCCGCTACCATACTCTTCTGTACGATTATCGGTACGGTGCTTTACAAACGGACGGTTGTTAAACTCTAATTCGCCTTTTGTAATGGAAGAAAGTTCTGCTTGTATGGTATCATCATGCACTAATTCTTTGTGCCAATTGCTGTACGTAAGCTTCAT
>JANNWD010000443.1:0-1605 GCA_031408315.1 Bacteroidota bacterium | reverse complement strand
TTCATAAACCACATTTTTAGCATCTGTGTTTTGCATCAATATATCTTGTGGATATACCCCTTCAACTAATTTAAACGAATAATCATGATTGTGAAAACCGTACTTAAAATTGTATATAGCACAAACTTTACCCCGTTCATTTAATTCTTCAGCAATTTTTTTATACTCAGCAATGGTTTTATTTGGTCCTTCCCAAGGATAGTACAAATATTTTACCCCAATAGCAGCAGCTTGCTTTGCTACTTCTTCAAATTTTACAATATCATTTTCTAAATAGTGAGCACTTATCATTTTTAAACCAAAGCCATCCAGCACTTTTTTAAATTCTACATTTGTCATCCCCCAAAAAATGCCTTTGGCTCCGCCAAAGCTTTCAATTTGTTTATAGCCATAGTTTGCCAAATTTTTAAGTGTACCTATAGCATCTTTATCCATGGCATCTCTCACACTCCACAATTGAATACCAAAGTTTTTTAGTTTAGCACTATTTTCATCTCCATCAAAAAATGATAAAGCATTAGCATAATTGGTAGCTGCTAAAGCTCCCAAACTGGAGCCAGCTAATTGTAAAAATTTTTTTCGTTGCATATTGAATAACTTTTCTTAATTAATAACAAAACGGTTTATCGCCTACTTTATAAGGATATGCACCATCATACTTTGAGGGTACAGGCATATAGATCATTGCTTTTGTCATACCAACTTCACTAGTAAAATAACCCCACAATGTTAGTTGCTTTAGCATGGTATAATAATGCCTTGGTTTACCTTGATAATCTAATTCAGCTATCCATCCTTTTTTCTTTTCTGCTTCTCTTTCCTTACCTTCTTCCTCACCTACTTTTTGGTCAAATGGTTTTGCCTCTTTTTCCAATGATACTAAAAATGCCTTGCGTTGTTCAGCATTGCAATCCATAAATGATTTGCTTTGTTGTTTTTTACAAGCTTCATCAAACACATCTAAGCCTTTTAAAAATACTTTTTGTTGTGCAGGAGTATAGCAATCGGCCACCATTGTTTGCATAAACTTACCAATGGCAGCGGCTTTAGCACCAGGCGTATCGGTTGTTGGTATTATGGTATCGCCAATTTCATCTAATAATGCTAACTGTGCTGTAGTAAAATTTAGTGTAACACCATCTTTTGTTTTACACCCTTCTAAAAAAATAGTGCTACCCATTACAGCACCACCAGTAAGTATTGCTATGGTTTTTAAAAGATCTCTACGGCTCCAATTTGTTTGTATATTTTCCATTGTAAAAAATAATTTAAGATTTATAAATTTCCTTTTTTTAATTCGCTAACAGCAAAGTCAGCAGCCCTAGCAGTAAGTGCCATGTAGGTTAATGATGGATTTACGCAACTTGCACTTGCCATACAAGCTCCATCAGTAATAAATACATTCAAAGCATCCCACACTTGGTTATTGCCATTAAGTACACTGCTTTTTGGGTCTTTCCCCATTCTTGCTGTTCCCATTTCATGTATGCCCATACCAACATTGTAGCCCCAATCGTAAGTTGTTACATCTTTAACACCAGCAGCTTCAAGTATTTCTTTTGCATCTGCTTGCATGTCTTTACGCATTTTTATTTCGTTCTCTTT
>JANNWD010000442.1:0-4487 GCA_031408315.1 Bacteroidota bacterium | reverse complement strand
GGCTAGGCAATTTTAGCATTGCTTCTTTCTTCCAAAAATCATCTTGCCTGTAATAAAAATAGTTAACATACAATTCGTACAATTTAGTTTGTGTGTTGTTATCTAAATTTTTATAGGAAGTAGTATCTGCCATTGATATCCGAAAATGAAATTTTTGTTGATTACTTCCCTCCTCTTCATACAATAAAACATTAGTAATTAAATTGTACAATCCAATTTTTATTTTGTCATCAGCAATACTATTAATGGCAAAATATTTTTCTACTTTTCGTTGAGTATTAAATTCATCTTTAAGTTGATTATCGTTTAAAAAAGTATTTTTTACATAAGCTGTATTATTGCCAAACTCTGTATACAATAGTTGCTCGGAAATATGGGGTTTACAAAATCTCTCATAATTAAACGCAATTCCTTTTTCGGTAAACTCATTTACATCTACTGATAATGCAGGCATAAATCTTCCTAAAATACCTTCTACAGCATGTAATGGAATACTCCAAATTCTAAAAAAACCTAGTATATGATCTATTCTAAAAGCATCAAAATAATTACTCATTTGCTCAAAACGCTTTCGCCACCAAGTGTAATTATCTTCGGCCATTTTTTGCCAGTTGTAAGTGGGGAAGCCCCAGTTTTGACCCTTTACTGCAAAATCATCTGGAGGTGCTCCAGCTTGTTCATTCATATTATACAATTCTGGCTCTACCCAAGCATCTACACTATTTCTGTAAATACCAATTGGTAAATCACCTTTAACTACTATTCCATTTTTATGTGCATACGCCGTAGCTTCTTTTAGTTGAAGATGCAATTGATATTGTGTAAAATAATGAACAGCAATTTCGTCGTAATACTTTTGTGTAGGGCTTATTAAGCGTTGTATGTTAGCTTCGTTATATTTGCTATTGCTACGCCATGTGCTAAACTCAATTGTTTTATGCTTTTCTCTTAAATAACAAAATGCTGCATAAGGCACTAGCCAATGCCTATTTAATTCAAAAAAATTAAAGTAGCTTATATCTTCTTTTAACACCTCTTTTTTAAGTAAATACAATTCTTTTATGGCTAGTAATTTAAATTTAATTACCTGCTCATAATCAATATTGGCTAATTCGTTTAATTGTTTTTGTTTTTTTAATAATGGTTTTATTATTGATTGATGTTCTTTACCGGCTACATCAGCTAAGTTTAAATACATTGTGTGCAATGCAAATGCAGAAATAGCAGCATAGGGATAAGAGTCTTTCCATGTATGCGTTGCAATAGTATCGTTTATGGGTAAAAGCTGTACAAGCTTTAAGCCAGTTTTTTTTGCCCAATCAATTAATAATTTTAAATCGGTAAACTCTCCAACGCCAAAACCATTTTTAGTACGTAAACTAAATACTGGTATTGCTACGCCTGCCCCTTTAAAATTATTGGTAGTAATATTTGCATACCCATCATGCAAAATAAAAACAGAAGATTTTATCGGCTTTCCTAATAAAACTCTGTCAATACCAGTTTCGTATTGTACAAATTGTTTTGTTTTGGTATTATAAACGCCATACTTGTAGGTAATTTGTTGTGGCTGAGCTTTAATATCAACTTTAGCTATCCACCAATTATCCTTTTTATTTAGTAATGTTGGATTTACACTTTGCCAATTATTTAATTCTTTAACAGAGCCTACCATACATAGCACTTCGTTAGGTTGAAGTATGGGTGTTTTTACCCTAAACTCATAAGTAAATTGCTTTACGTTTTTAATTTTAGCTACGGATAAATTATCCTTTAGCAATACTTGTTGAAAAGCTTGTGTGTAAAAATTATTTCTATAATCTGCTTCGGTTTGCCAAGTATCTATTGCGGTAATTTCTTTTTTTTGATATTTACTTAAATCAATTTTTCTATCCTCTCCATACTCAAGAACATTTTCACTCCCTATTTCTTTTAAAATATATTTATATTGAAGAATATCTACTTTATTTATATCAAATACAATTTTACTGTACCAAAAATTACCATCAACATACGTTAATGGCACTGCATGGTTGTTGTTATTATTACCTAATTCTGTAGCATTACCAACTAAAAATAAGGACTGACCAGGCTTTGTAGAAAACCGTATATAAAAATGTACAAGCATCGTAAAAAGAGTATTAACGATGCAAATTAATTAGATTTTATTTAAAATGTATATTTTACACATTAATAATTATAAATTTTAAGCTATAACAACGCATTTATAAAGTATTTTTATATATATTTGCAATAAAAATTGCATGGAAACAACATCAAAAAAAACTGGTCTTTATTGGATTTTATTTATCCTTTCTGTAATTGTATTTTTTGTGGTTTTATATTCACCAATTGGTGCATATTGTAGTATGATATTACCTTTTAACACAACATTCTTAGCAAAGGCTTTAGATTTACTTTAACTATTTAATAAAACATATTTAGTAAAGCACCATATTTGGTGCTTTTTTTATTTTGGTAAATAAAGGATAGAACACATATTTTTATACAAAGAATTTTGGTTTGAGAAGAAATGCACTTTTTTTAATTTTAGGTACTACGCTGCTTCTAATTAGCATTATTGTTTATCAATTTGTTTTAAAAAATAAAAAATATTCTGACCCAAAGCTATCCGTTTCTCTCCCCAGTAGCACCTATAATAGAGCCGCAGTTGTAGCTAGAGAAAAAACTTTTGGGAAACGGATAAAGCCTTACCTTATTTCAAAAAAATTTAATGAAGCTTTTTGTATTTTAATTGATATGAGCCAACCAAGCAATAAAGAAAGATTATTTTTATATGACATAGCAAAAGATAGCATTATAAAAACAGGTTTGGTTGCACATGGTACTGGTAGCGAAAAAAGAGATATAAATGGCAATTTAGTTTTTAGTAATATTGACGGTAGCCTTTGTACAAGTTTAGGAAGATACAAAATTGGCTTGCCTTACACAGGCACTTGGGGCTATGCTTACCGCTTACATGGGCTTGATAGTACCAATAATAATGCACTAAAAAGAGCTGTTGTTATGCATGCACATGCCTGTGTTCCAGAAAATCCACAAAACAATAACTACCCTATTTGCTTTAGCTATGGTTGCCCAATGATGAACCCTGCTACGCTTATTTTCCTTAGGAAATATTTAGATAAACCCAAAAAACCAGTGCTGCTTTGGATATATAATTAAGTTTATAAAACCACCACTTTAAGAAATAGTTTATCTGCTAATTTGGTATCTAGGTTTTTTAACTCGTTGTACATTATTGTAGCGTTTGCTTTATCTTTTTGTTTTACATACACCAAGCCGCAATAATATCTTGATAATGTATTTTTGCTATCTAGGCTAATGGCATTTTTAAAAGTGGTTATTGCATCAGCGTTGTAACCTTTCATATATTGTGCATAACCTAATTCAGTAAATGCTACTACTAACTTAGCATCTAACTCGATTGATTTTTTTAATACGGTAATGGCATTATCGTATTCATTCTGTTCGTTATAGCACCATCCCATACCATAGTAAGAGCCACTACTTAACGTATTAAGTTCAACTGCTTTTTTATAACTTTCTAACGCTTCGGATATTTTTGGCGGAGAATAATTTCTTCTATACACATCCCCTATTCCCTTGTACGAAGTACCATTGGATTTTAAATTTATTGCTTTTTTAAATGCAACAATAGCTTCATCATTCTTTTTTAATTTATAATAGGCATAGCCAATCTCGTTATAGCTACTGTGAGAGGGTGTAATAGCAACTGCCTTTTCTAACCAATTAATAGCTTCTGTAAAGTTTTCTAACCCATTGTTTAAATAACCTAATTTGTAAAGTACCGTTTCTTTATTATTATCATACTCATAACTTTTTTTATAAGCTTCTATTGCTTTTTCCCTTTCTTTTAGGTCGTCGTACAAATCTCCAAATCCTTGATAGGTTATAGCAGAGTTTGCCTTTAGTTTAAATGCATTTTGTAAAGATTGTAAAGCCTCTGTATATCGCTTTGCTTTGCGATAAGAATAAGCTAACTCTTGATGTGCTTTTAAAACATCTTTTTTAAGTTTTATAGATTTAGTGAGCATTAATATTGCATTTTCATAATTGCCTTCGTCATTATAGCACCAACCTAATCTATAATAAGCATCTGCATTTTGTGTGCCAATTATTACACAATTTTGATATGCCAATTTTGCTTCTGGATATTTTTCTTCATCAAAAAAAGTATTGCCTTTTGTATACCACTCGTTAGCTGTTGTTTGAGAAAAAGCTGAACTAAAGGCAAATAGTAAGCAAATAAACACTAAAACTTTTTCGTATTTCATAATAAACAATTTTAGTAAAAATAGTACTATAGGCACAAAAAAGAGATACCCAATTGAGGGTATTTATAAAAAAGTTTTGTACTCAATTAAATCCCACAAGTTTCCGTACAAATCTTTAAACACACCAACTGTACCGTATACTTCATTTTGGGGAGGACGAATAAACTC
>JANNWD010000441.1:0-10614 GCA_031408315.1 Bacteroidota bacterium | reverse complement strand
ATTTATGGCATAGCCAAAATGCATAATGGGCTTGATTTTACAGCCCCACAAGGCACACCCATTTATGCCACAGGCGATGGTGTAGTAACTACAGCAGGTGCTGGTGGTGGCGCTGGTAATCATGTAATAATTAATCATGGATATGGTTACGAAACGGTGTATATGCACATGGTACGTATAAAAACAAGCGTTGGACAAAAAGTAAAACGTGGCGAAGTAATTGGTTGGGTAGGTAATACAGGTGCAAGTACTGGTCCACATTGCCATTACGAAGTGCATATTAATGGCGAACCTGTTGACCCTGTATATTTCTTTTTTAACGACCTTAATGCCGAGCAATACGATAGGCTGTTAAAAATGGCTGCAACGGGCAGTGCAAAGAGTTTTGATTAAATCGCCTCTGCTGCCCCTTAAGAAGGAACTTAATGTGGAGAAGAAGATGCTTGTAAATATGCTTTGTGGGCTTTGTTTTCTTTGTTTCTTTGTGTGAAACATATAATTTTATACAATGGCACTTTCGCAAATAGCTTTCGATTTTTTTGATGACCCTTCTTTACCAGTAAAAAAAGAAGTGAAAAAAGTTGTGCCAAAAAAAGTAAATACAACCCCGATTGTTATTTACAAAGAAGAAAAGAAAAAAAGTACTAGAGGTAGATTGAGTTTGAAAGAGATGGAAGCAAAATTTGATTTAATTGATGTGCCAGATGATGACGAACTATTTACAAAAAGCTATTACAGTATTGGCAAAGTAGCTACAATGTTTAAAGTAAACCAAAGCCTTATACGTTTTTGGGAAAATGAATTTGATGTGCTTAAGCCTAAAAAAAATGGTAAAGGTGATAGACTTTTTAGACCAGAAGATGTAAAAAACTTAAAACTAATTTATACTTTATTAAGAGAAAGAAAGTATACATTGGAAGGGGCAAAAGATTTTATTAAAAAAAATAAACAAGTAGATGAAAAATTTACAATAATTGAAAGTATGAAAAAGCTGAAAGGATTTTTGTTGGAGTTAAAGGCGGATTTGTAAACCACTAATTAAACTGAATACACGGATTGATAAAATGCCCATAACTCCTTATAACCTCTCATTAACACAATAAATAATTTTGTGTAAAAAATGTTACCGATATTTATTTTTCAAATTTAAATACATGAAAAAAATATTTTTTTTAGCTAATTTTTTTATTGCAAACAGCGTTTTATTTGCACAAGCACAATACGAAATTACAACCGACCCTAAACACCCAGAAGTAAAAATATTTAGAGGAATTGTAAATAAATATTTAATTGAAAACGAAACTACATTTAACTGGATGAAAAGTGCTAAAATTGGCTATAAGCCAGATACAGCAACGATTAATGCATTTGAACGAAGCAAAGGTAAAGTACAGTTTGTTGTGTTTGGTGGTACATGGTGTGAGGATACACAAAATATTTTACCAAAGTTTTTTGCTTTACAAGAAAAAAGCGGAGTGCCAGATAACACCATTAGTTTTTTTGGTGTAAATAGAGAAAAAAAATCATTGGCAAGTATTACCGAAGCATTTAATATTAAAAATGTGCCTACCATTATTATTATGAAAAATGGCGTTGAAAAAGGTAGGGTAATTGAATATGGCAAAACTGGCAATTGGGATAAAGAGTTAGCCCAAATTTTAAATACACTATAAAAAAGTGGAAAGATGTTTATTGAAATACAAATAACTTCTTAAAAATAGTTACAAATTTATAGTAAGGTTTTATCCGTTCTGTAACACAAGCCTTTAAACATTGCTACTAAATTATTTTTTTGATTAATAATTTCTATTTCATAAAGCCCTGTACTTTTTCCGTTATGTATTTCTTTTGCTTCGGCAAACAATTCATCGCCTACATGTACCGGTTTTATAAAATTGATTGATGTATCTAAAGCTACCGATAAAACATTTCTATTATTACAAGCAAAAGCAAATGCACTATCGGCAAGGCTAAAGGCAATTCCACCATGTACAATACCAAAACCATTTATCATTTCTTGCCTAACCGTCATTTTTACTTTGCTGTAGCCTTCGTTTATCTCAATCACAGAAATGCCAAGCCATTGGCTAAACAAATCGTTTTTTAGCATGTGGGCTACTACTTGTTGCGGTGTTGGCATAATTATTTTCCTTTAAAAACTGGTTTTCGTTTTTCTAAAAAAGAATTTATCCCTTCGGCATAATCATCTGTTAACGCAGCTTTTTGTTGTAATTCATCCTCTACATTTAATTGTTGTTGCCAATTATTGGTAAATGATTTATTTAATGCTTGTTTTGTTAATGCCAAACCTTGTGTAGGCATTTGCGATAATATAATAGTAATTTTTTTACTTTCTTCTACAAAAATATCATCTGCAAATATTTTATAAATCATGTTCATTTTTTCGGCATCGGCGGCAGTAACTTTATTACCCAGCATCATTAATGCACTTGCTTTTTGCCACCCAATTAAACGAGGCAATGTGTAAGTACCACCACTATCAGGTATTAAACCAATTTTGCTAAACGCTTGTATGAAAGATGCAGATTCGGTTGCCACCACTACATCGCAACATAAAGCAATATTAGCACCAGCACCAGCAGCAACGCCATTTACAGCACATACAACTGGTTTTTGTAAATCTCTAATGCGTTGTACAATGGGGTTGTAATGCTCACTTAAAATTTGTGCTATCGTTATCTCCTCACCTTTTGGGGGAGGTTGGGAGGGGGCCAATTCCCCAATATCTTGCCCAGCACAAAATGCTTTACCTGCACCAGTTAAATAAATGGCTCTTATATTTTGGTTTACTGCACATTCATCTAATATTTTTTGTAATAGCAAAGCCATTTCTCTGTTAAAGGAATTAAACTTATCTGGTCGGTTTAAGGTTATGTATGCAACGGCATCTTTTATTTCAACTAATACACTATTCATTTTATATATTTTTAAACCTCAAAACTTTTAACTTGGGCATGGGTTAATAAAAAATCATCTACAATATCATATTTTCTATCTTGGCTGCTTATACGATAAAGATATACGCCATCGTTATCTTCTTTCAACGTTTTCATACATCTAAAACTTAAACCATTCGCTTTAAAAAAAATTTCTAATTCTGATTGGAACTTTACACCAGTCGATTCCGTTTTTATTCTGTAATCTCTTACTTTATGAAAACGATTTATAAATTTTTGCACTGGCTCTAACACAAATAAAACAATAACTACAATTGCTGTAACTACTACCGCTAAGGGATAATTGTGGTAACCTACTGCCATGCCTAATGCGGCGGTTATCCAAATAAGTGCTGCAGTAGTTAATCCGTTTACGCTAATACCTTCTTTAAAAATAACACCTGCACCAATAAAGCCAATACCTGTAACTATGTTACTGGCAATTCTATCGGGGCTTGTTGTGTTACTTTCTTTAGATAAAATAGTGTAAACGCAACTACCTACGCAAATAATTATCATGGTTCTAAAGCCTGCAGGTTTGCTTCTAAACTCTCGTTCTAACCCAATAATTGCACCAATAATAAATGCTATAGAAACTTGTGCAGCTTCCTCTAAATATAACGAAATATTCATGCAATAAAAGTAGGTAATTAGTGGCACTTAAAATAATCGAAAGGCTCTTTACAATCTTGGCATTGATATAAAGCTTTGCAAGCGGTACTACCAAATTGACTAATAAGTTTTGTGTTGGTGCTGTTGCACAGAGGACACTCTACTCCATCGGTTGTAATATCAACGTTTTTGTTAGGGGCAGCAATACCATATTCTTTTAACTTTCTTTTTCCATCTTCTGTCATCCAATCGGTTGTCCATGCTGGCGAAAGTACCGATGTAATTTTGAAGTTTTTAAAACCATTTTCTAATAACTTTAATTTAATATCCATACTTATCATATCCATAGCTGGGCAGCCAGTGTATGTTGGAGTAATTATAACTTCTACAACATTGTTTTCAATTTTTACATTTCTTAAAATACCTAAATCAATAATGGTAAGTACTGGTACTTCGGGGTCGGCAACGGTGGATAGTATTTGCCAAATTCTTTCTGCTTCATTCATAATGCAAAGTAAAATCAATTTTAATAAACCTTATAAAATTGTTCAACTAATCCAACATATCATCCCAACTAACATCCGATACAAAAGAGAGGTTAGTAAATATATCATTTACACCTTGTGCAATTTTTATATTACCATAATTAAACTTGAATTGTATAGGAGCATTTTTATAAGCGGCTCTCCAGACTGTATAATGTTGTGGTCGGTACTCATAATTGTATAAAAACAAATGATCTGCTTCCATTTTATTTTCTTTAGAAAATTCATAACTATTTAAAATGCTTTCTATTTTACTTTTATTGCCATTTTCCGTTTTAATATATACTAACTGTGGTTGCAATACTCTTACAATTTTTACTTCGGTACCTATTGGTGTTTGTGCATTAAATGGCAAAGGCATTTTTGCATAATTGTACAGGCTGCCATTAAAAGTAGATTGGTTAGTAGTAGTGCCAGCAACAAAAAAGCCGCTAATATTTTCATTAGGAGTTAAATTATATTTGCTGTAATTGTCTATTAATAAATCTAACTCTTTATCGCCACAAGGGTATTTATTTTTATAGGTATTATTGCTTGTTTTTTTTATGGTAATGGTAATATATGCATTACGGTAAAAACCTCTAGGGTCGGGCTTTACGGTGTAGTACCCAGCATCTACAAAGTTTTTTTCTGCACTATACTTTACTGATTCAGTTATCCCTTTTTTTATTAATTCCTGACAAGTTTCATCACAATTAACACCTGCTTGTTCTATGGCTAATTTTAAGGCATAATCTACACCCATATTAGTTAGGTCGTCCATATTGGGTATTGATGGTGGTATGCCCATAGCTGCCATACCAATATCAAAAGCTGCACCACTTAAAGCTTCGCAAACTTCTGGTCCAGCGGCTTCTTGTAAATTTGTTACTGGGTTAATAATTTTCATTGTGCCGCTTGCATTGCAATTAATTTCTTTAAATTTGGTTTTTGCATAATCTTTTGCATCGTTATATAATTTACTTGCCCCATTCACTGTTTTGGTTACAAAATCTGCAGCAGTACCAATTGTTTTTTCGTACCAACTTTCTTTCTTTTTTGCTGGGCAACGCCTATCGCCAATATTTACACCCATTCCCCATTTTTGATATTGTTCATTAACTGCAGCATCTTTTATGCTAGCTACTACTACACAGTTTTTACAATCAATATTTTCTGCATCATTACTATATGTACAATTTCTTTCAGGAAAATGTGCTGGAGTGTATTCAATATTAGTAATAGTATAATCGGTTTCGTGGCTTACAGGTGTACAAGGTGGTTTAGGGTGAGAGTAACCCCAAAGTGTTTCATCCCATTTTACAATAATGGTATTTGTGGGTGCATCTACTGGTGCTTGCCTACCGCCCAATGGTACAATACGTATGTAATAAGTTATGTCGTTTGTATTAAAATTAAGTAAGGTAGATAGCAATTGGTTGTTTAAATAAAACGTAGTACCAGTTTCGGTTGTAGTTAACTTATTTGCATTTTTTAGTACTGAATAATTATTTGCAAAGGCGTTTACAGCATCTTTTCTGCTTGGCTGTGCTTTAATGTTGGTAAGATTAAGTTTTGAAATTTGGCTTATAACTGTTTCGGAAATTGCATTATTATTTTCATTAATTATAACTGGCTTATTCGTTTGTACAGTAATAGGTTTTATTTTTATACCATTAGGTAAATTAATTATTGCTAGTGGCTCGTTTTTATTATCTACTACGCCTTTATAACTAACATCAAAAACTGCAGAATCTTTTTGTGGTGCTTTAACTGTGTAGGATTGTATTATGCCACTAAAATCTTTTGTTTCAAATGGCGGAAAAGGAAGAGTAGATATTTCTACACGGCCATATTGAACGGCAATATTATTATTCCACCATGCTATTTTGTACGTCCATTTTTCTGTACCATATTTTGCAACTGCTTTAAAAACATTTTTATAGGCAAACTCTTTACCATAAATTTCTTCTTCTGATTGAAATAACAAATTTTTCTTTTTAAAATCTTCAATTTTTGTAACCCTTAAAGCTCTATTTACATTTTTAACAACTAATGGCGGCAGTCTTTTTGGAGGAGTAGTATCTGTGTTTACTTGCTTATTTATATTTGGATTGGTAATTGTAGTTGTTTGCCTTATGGGTTCTATTTTACGAATAGTTGGTGTTTGTGCATTTGCATTTACTGAACATAGAAATATGCAGATAAAAAAGAAAATGTTTATTTTTTTCATAATCAATTTTTTATTCAGAAATTAAATAACCAGCTAAATATAAATCTCCAATTGGCATACCACCATCTAACGAAATTTTTAAAGATGTGCCTGCGGCAAAATATCTATCTGTAGTAAATTTGATTGATGCCATATATTTCCCATCTGTTTTTATTGCTGGGGCAAAATCTACATACTCAGTAGAATTGCCATTAATAATTAAAGTGGCAAGTATGCCAGCACCAGCTGTTGGAGTAAGTTGCGCCATTGCCCCAAACTCTAACCGGTACAACCCAGCTTTATTAAACGTAATTGAGTTTGCAGTTAAGTCAATAATTGTACTTTGACTATTATAAATTGTGGTAGTAAAATCTGCTGTAACTATGCTGGCTATTACTGTGGTATTAGTTCCTTTAATTTTAAACCTATCCTCAGTAGCTTGAATTGTAGAGGTTGTTTTTTTAAGTGCAGGTAGTGTTCTAATTAATACTGGTGTTTGTGCAATTGCAACGGTACTACATATCAAAAAATTAATTAGCAATAGATTTTTTGTAGGTTTAAAATAGTTCATAAAAATAATTTATTGGTAGAATAATCAATACAGTTTTACTCCGTTAAAATAACTAAGATTACCAGTAGTAACAACTTTAGCAGTACCCATGCCTATTAAAATTATTTTTACATCTTCGCCAGTTTTTAATTTTAAAATTGCGTTGCACTCTGTGGTAATTGTGTTATCGTACTTTGCAGGGATATTTAAAATTTGAGTAGCACTTTGGTTACCTGATTGTATTTTAACCATTATTTGGCTTATTTCTGCATCGGTATTGGTTGCCTTTAAAGCTAATTGTAAACTAAATTGATATACTCCATCGCTAGGTACTTTATATGCAGCTCCATTATAAGTATTGGCATCATCAAAAACTTCTTTATCAAAAACTATTGTGTTTTCTTTACTGAAAGGGGCACCCATGGGTAGTTCGGTAGAATTGTATGCCCTAAAACCACAGCAACTTGTTGAAGCAGCTGGTATTGTAGTAATGGGTTTAATCAGTCTAATTTGTGCAAAAGAATTGTATAAAAAGAATAAAAGTGCTAGTGATAAAAATACTTTTTTCATATTTCAAATAAATTTAGAAATACAAGGTACAGTTATTTATTGCAGATTGCAATGTACTACCAATTGCTGTGTGGATAAGCCCTTTGCATATATTGAAGTTCGGTTAATATAAACCCCAAGTTTTCGGTATGGGTGCCAGTTTTGCCACCAATTTGCATAAAAGTGTCACCTATTTGGGTGATTAAATTTGCTTCATTTAGCACATCTATTATTTTTATATTCCATATTTTTTTTAGAGCATCCAAATCAATGTTCATATCTTTTTCATAATCGACGGCTATAAACATTTCGCCAGTGTAACGCCAAAGTTCGGTAAGGGCAAATTGCATTCGTTGTTTGCTTTCGTCTGTACCATCGCCTAAGCGTATTACCCACTCATTACTCCAACGAATATGATATTTAATTTCTTTTAAAGCTTTGGTACAAATTGCTGCTAAATGTTCATCTTTATTAGTTTGTAATTGCTCAAATAATAAGTACTGAAATTGGCTAAAAAAATATAGGCGTAAAATGGTTTGCCCCCAATCGCCGTTAGGCAATTCTGTTAAAAGGAGGTTCTTAAATTCTCTTTCGGTACGTAGGTAGGCAAGTTTATCTTCATCAATCTCACCCCAACCACTCTCCGTAGTATTAGTTTCGTTTATTAATTGTGCTGCGTATTGATAAAAATTTCGGCTTTGCCCCAATAAGTCTAAACTAATATTTGTGATAGCAATATCTTGCTCTAATATTGGGCCATGCCCACACCATTCACTATTGCGTTGCGATAAAATTAAAGTTGTATCGGCTAAATGTAAAAGGTAATCTATTTGTTGTTGAGTTATATTTTGCATTATCAATTATCCATTAAAAAATTATCCATTATTACATGTGTCCAACTTCATCTGGCAAATTATAAAAAGTAGGATGCCTATAAATTTTATCTACAGCAGGTTCATATAATTCACCAGCTTCATCAGGATTAGATGCTGTAATATTTTTACTCTCTACCGCCCAAATACTTACACCTTCTTGCCTACGGGTATAAACATCTCTTGCATTTTCAATAGCCATTTGTGCATCGGTTGCATGTAGGCTACCCACATGCTTATGATCTAAGCCTTGTTTGCTACGAACAAAAATTTCCCAAAGCGGCCAAGCCTCATTTTCGGCAGTTGTTTTTTTTATTTCTCCACTGGTATTTTCATCGCCACCAAAATCGCCGTAGTAATATTTTGTTAAATTAATTTTCATTTTATAAGTATTTTAATCAGGTTTAAAACCAATTCTTTTTCTGTTTTTAAAATCTTGTTCATTTTCTTTTTCGTTAACCAAATAATCAATTGCTTTAAAAATATCCTTAAAATTCTTATTATACTTTTTTTCTAGCTTTAATATTTTTTCGGCCAAATCTTTATGTTGTAAAGTTGTTTGCCTTATGGCAACAAAAATTCTCATTATAGCAATATTTACTTCAATTGCTTTGGGACTGTTTAAAACAGAGGAAAGCATGGCTACACCTTGTTCGGTAAATGCTGATGGTAGGTATCTTGTGCCACCCCAACTTGAGGTCGCAAATTGCGACCTCAAGTCTTGAAACTCTTTCTGGGTAAGGGTAAACATAAAATCTGCTGGAAACCGAGTGATATTTCTTTTAATAGCTTCTTTTAGTCTTTTCGTTTCTACGCCATACATTTCTGCTAAATCAAAATCTAGCATTACTTTATGCCCACGTATTTCGTAAATTTTATTTTGTATAATGGATACTTGCATAAATTAATTATTTGGGTATCACAATTGGTGATACCCAATTTTAAGCAACTTTTAATTCAACGTTAATTTTCTTTTTTTCTGCATAAGCCTTCGCCGCCTCTCTTACCCAAGCACCATCGTTATGTGCTTTATTTCGGGCTGCTAAACGTTGCTTGTTGCATGGGCCATTTCCTTTTACTACTGCCCAAAATTCATCCCAATTTATTTCTCCCCAATCGTAATGCTTTGTTGTAGGGTTCCATTTTAATTTATCATCTGGCAAAGCCATTCCTAAAACTTTTACTTGCTCGGCAGCCATATCTATAAATTGTTGACGCAACTCATCATTAGTTTTACGTTTTATTTTCCACTTCATACTTTGGTCGTTGTTGGTAGATTCTGAATCTTTTGGTCCAAACATCATAAGGCTTGGCCACCACCAACGGTTTATAGCATCTTGGCACATGGCTTTTTGCTCATTTGTTCCTTTGCTTAACACTAGCAACGTTTCAAAACCTTGGCGTTGATGAAAACTTTCTTCTTTACATATACGTACCAATGCCCTTGCATAAGGCCCATAGCTTGTACGGCAAAGCATTACTTGGTTTAAAATGGCTGCACCATCTACCAACCAGCCAATGGCTCCCATGTCTGCCCAAGTAAGTGAGGGGTAATTAAAAATACTTGAGTATTTTGCTTTGCCACTATGTAAATCGGCAATCATTTCATCTCGGCTCATGCCTAACGTTTCGGCAGCACTGTATAAATACAAACCATGCCCAGCTTCATCTTGTACTTTTGCTAATAAAATAGCTTTACGCTTTAAAGAGGGGGCTCTACTTATCCAATTGCCTTCTGGCAACATACCAACTATTTCGCTGTGGGCATGTTGACTTATTTGCCTAATATTTGTTTTTCTATAAGCATCGGGCATCCAATCTTTAGGTTCAATTTTTATTTCTTTATCAATTTTCGATTGAAAAAGTTGTTCAAAATGTTGAATATTCATATAGCATAGTTTTCTGTACAAAGATAACAAAACTACTATGGCTAAGTTCAGTTTTAGCAAAACAAAAAAGCTTGGCAAACCAAGCTTTTTAACACAATAATTGCAATTCCTTAATTTTAATCTGCCGGGTAAATATTATCTGCCATTACCCATTTACCTTTTTCTTTGGCAAATTTTACTTCACTTACGCCAAGTTCTTTATTTATAGTGCTGCTAATGCGTAACGTTGCTTTATTTCCTTTTATAATTACGTTATAATTATTTTTTGGATTAAAATACCATTTTACCATGTAGGAAATACTTTCTTGTCCGCCAGCCCATCTATCATAATCAAAACCTACGGCAATTTCTTCCTTAGCATCTGCTTTAAAACAACTATCACTGTATAAAAAATGATTTCGTTCGTTTTTTATATAAGCTTCGCCAACAAACGGAACTTGGGTACGTAA
>JANNWD010000440.1:0-2514 GCA_031408315.1 Bacteroidota bacterium | reverse complement strand
ACCTAAAGTGAAGAAGCGTAAAAATTGCGACTAGATTCGATCGAGTCTCCGGTAGATCGGTAATAGTAGGTAGAGATACTGCCAAACGACCCCAATATATCAAAAATTAGCTATTTAAAATGTCTACAGTTACCGTAACCCAAACAGTTTTGTCCCAACCCGTGCTGGGTTCGCGCCGCTTTAGCAACTTCTTTTGGGCGATCATTGTCTCAATCGGGGGAATTGGCTTCTTGCTAGCCGGACTCTCTAGCTATCTGAAAGTAAATTTGCTCCCCGTTAGCAATCCGCTGCAATTGGCATTCATCCCCCAGGGCATCGCCTTGAGCTTCTATGGTGTGGCGGGAACGCTGCTGGCGACTTATCTCTGGGTGGCGATCATCCTGGATATTGGCGGCGGTTATAATAAATTCGATCGGGAGGCGGGAGATATTACGATTTTTCGGAATGGCTTCCCAGGTAAGAATCGCCGGATCGAGCTAGTGAGTAAGATTGCCGATGCCCAAGCTGTCCGCGTGGATATCAAAGATGGACTCAGCCCTCGCCGTACCCTCTACGTCCGCATCAAAGGTCGGCGGGAAATCCCTTTGACTCGTGTGGGTGAGCCAATTTCTTTGACTGAACTAGAAACCCAAGGCGCGGATTTAGCGAAGTTTTTAGGAGTACCGTTGGAAGGTCTTTAATTAGTTGAGAGTGAGCATCATCGTAGGGTGTGTGATCCCGTAGGGTAAAGCACCTTGGTTTAGAGAAAGATTGCGTCGGGTGGTTACTGCTAGCCCGACGCAATCTTTTTGTACATTTCATAGCTATTTGTCAGTTTTACATACTTCTTGTCATCATGTAATTAAGGGCTGAAACCACCTTATTAGCTGGGTTTTAGCCCTTAGCTTACGGTTGTTTTCATCTCGGCAAAATTAAATAGATATTTGCCTTTTTCTCAAAAGTGATGAAAAAGTTCTAACATAGATAAATGCCTTTTCCCTGCAAATCGCTATGTCATCACCACATACGCCGGAAATACAGGATGTAGCTTCTCTCATAGAGCAAAGCTCAGTCGAGCAACGTTCAGAGGGAAGCGATGCTACTCCTCTCGCTTCAACCGTTCCGCAGGAGCGATTAATTCTTGAGAGCCTGCTAGAAGATCTAGAAGATCGAGCGAAAATAATGCAGCGCGTCCAGGCCGTCGAGGATATTAAACAAGCTCCGACACACCAACGTAGGGAGAAAATCAAACTCTGGGCCGATCGATTGGAAGTCCATCCTCGATCGGTGACACGATTGCTCGAACGAGTGGAAAAAGAAGGATTAGCCGCGTTGGTCAGATTCACTCGTACTGACGCTGGGGAAAAGAGAGGCTCTAAGCAGTGGAAAGGTAAAACTGTCGAAGAGTGGAAGGAATTCATTCTCACGACCTATAAGCAGGGAAATAAAAATAGTCGCAGAATGAATCTCAGTCAGGTATTCAATCAAGTCAAATCCCATGCTGAAATAGAGCTAGGATTGCCAGAAGATAAGGGTGAATATCCATCGATCGGATTTGTCTATGGGATGTTTGAAAAGCAGAAAAAGGAGAAGCGAAATCCAGGACAAGGGCCAGGGATTGTCATCAAAACGATCGATAAGGATGACGTTCGAGAAGATATCGTAGTCGAACGAAGCAACCAAGTTTGGCAGATAGACCACACTAAATTGGACAATCTGCTAGTAGACGCTGACGGTAGTATGGTGGGTTGTGTTTGGATTACTTCTGTAATCGACAGCTATTCCAGTTGCATCATGGGTTATTACCTCAGTTTTATGTCCGCAGGTTCTCATGAAGTGGCTTTGGCTTTGCGTCATGCTATTTTGCCCAAACATTATGGAGCTGAGTACGGACTTCAAAAGGAATGGGAAGTTTGCGGATTACCAGAATATATAGTGACCGATCGAGCCAAGGAGTTTAAGTGTGGGCATATGAGACGAGTCGCGATGGAGTTAGGGTTTAAACTCAGGCTGCGATTGCACAAGGAGCAGGGCGGCATTGTAGAGAGTTCTTTTCGGAGAGTCAAAGATGAGTTTTCCTCACTGCTACCAGGATACAAAGGTGGCACGATCGAGGAACGTCCAGAGAATGCTGAGAAATACGCTTGCATGATTTACGAGGAGTACGATCGGAAGTTAGTTCGGCATTTTGTTGACCATGTTAATCAGCATTTGTATCCCAGACTTAAAAACCAAACATGTCTAAACCGCTGGTGGAATGGGATTCCTGGCGGTCAACCACGGCAAATAGAAGACGAGCGAAAGTTAGATGTTTGTTTGATGAAGGAAAATGAGCGAACCGTTCAAAAATATGGCTGTGTTGTATTTGAGAATTTGATCTATAGCGCGGGATTTGTCCGTGATGAACAGGGCTATCAGCGATATGACAAAAATATTGATTTTCTAGCAAAATATGATGACAAGGTAACAATCAGATACGATCCGAGCAATATTGTTAAATTACTAGTTTATACTCTCGAACAGGATGGTCAACCA
>JANNWD010000439.1:0-5671 GCA_031408315.1 Bacteroidota bacterium | reverse complement strand
TATCATTCCAAAACTCATAGCACTATCAAAAAAAGCACTACCGGGCAATGTTGTAATAGTTTGTTTGCCTGCATTTATTAAATCGGCATCTTCCTTTCCAGCTTTTGGAAAAGGCCCCATGCCTAATAATCCGTTTTCGCTTTGCAACACTACATTTATCCCTTTAGGAATATAATTAGCTACTAAAGTTGGTATGCCAATTCCAAGGTTTACATAAAAACCATCTTTCAATTCTTGTGCTATGCGTTGTGCTATTTGTTCTTTTGTTAGTGCCATAAAATAATGTGCTTATGTAATAATGTGCTAACTATCCCTTTACTGTTCTTTGCTCAATCCTCTTTTCATAATTTTCTCCTTTAAAAATACGATGCACATAAATACCTGGTGTATGTATATAATTTGGATCAAGCTCACCTGCAGGTACTATTTCTTCAACTTCTGCAATAGTTATTTTACCTGCCATTGCCATTAGTGGATTAAAATTTCTTGCAGTGTCTTTGTAAATTAAATTTCCATCGGTATCTCCTTTCCATGCTTTTACAATAGCAAAATCTGCATCAAAAGCATATTCCATTAAATATTCTTTGCCGTTAAAAACTCTTGTTTCTTTACCATTTGCAACTTCTGTACCTACACCTGCTGGTGTAAATATAGCTGGCATTCCATAACCAGCTGCCATGCACCTTGTTGCCAAAGTTCCTTGGGGTATTAACTCTACTTCTAATTCTCCGCTAAGCAATTGTCTTTCAAATTCTGCATTTTCCCCTACGTAAGACGATATCATTTTTTTAACTTGCTTTTGCTGCAACATTAATCCTATTCCAAAATCATCAACACCAGCATTGTTACTAATGCAGGTTAAGCCTTTTACATTTTTTTTTACCAATGCCGTTATGCAGTTTTCAGGAATGCCACATAAACCAAAGCCACCAAGCATTACAATGGCATTATCGCCAATATCTTTAACTGCCTCATCAGCATTTTTATATATTTTATTCATAATGAATTATAATTCTATGGTGCCAAAATTGCAGTATCGCCTTGTTGCCCAGTTGTATATTTACTATATTTTTCTTTATTGGAATTATTAGTAATACTGTCTAACAAAGGTTTTATTAAATCGGCATTTGCGAAATAATAATAGTAACTTTTGTAAAAATTTTCTTTACTAATTTTATGTAAGACAAAAATCTGTTGCTGCATTTTTGCATTTTCTATTTGCACATTTTTTGTTGAGTCTTTCGAAATGTGGCTTCTAGCATAAGTATCGGCTTTTAAAATATCCCACAATACTTTCTCCATTTTTTTTTGCTCTATAACACCATCAGGCAACTTACTTTTACAAGAAAGAAGAAATATAAATAGATAGGTAAGAAAAAATTTATACATTATTTTAATTCATCTTTATATTTAGCTGCATTAGTTAAATCTAATTTTTGTAACAGTTCCGATGCCCTTGCTTTATCAGGCGGCAAGGCTTTAGAAAATACTTTTATTAGCTCTGTAGATTTTCCTTGAAAGAAAAATTGACTAATCATTTTGTTAGGATTTTCAGTGATAAACGTATTTAATAAATTCAAAACGTTTAATAGCTCGGCTCTTGCCGCATTTTCATCTTCATATAGTTTATCCATCCCAAGCCTGTAATAATTATAGTAAACATCATGCATTAAGGAGTAACGACTGTTTTGCATGTTTTCTACCAACCAGTATCTATTTCGTTGCCCATCAAACAATTTCCATCCGCTAATTCCTCTACCTTCAGGTGCATTATTTACAATATTTTGTGCTTTTTGAAAGTAAATATCACCACCACGTGGAGAGAATGAATCATAATCAAATCCTAAAATCATATAAGCATAATAAGCAAAAGTAGCTGTGAGATTACTTACTAAAGCGTCTGAACCAGAAACTCTGTTATCGTTATACTCCATTATTTGAAATTCTAAATACTTAAATTTTATTCCTTCATCTTGAAAATTAATAATAGGTGAATTATAGGATGAGTTAAAAATTGGTCTGGCTGCTTGTACAATTAATTGAGATGAATATACATTAGGATCATCTGTAGCTTCTAAAGTTAAAATAAAATTACATTCAATTTTTTCGTTGGGCTGAAAATTATCAGCACCCCATTTTCTATTATTTAAAAAATTATTTAAAGATGTTTGTAGGGTTTGAAACGTATTTCTATTCACATTATTTCCAATACGAGTAGTATTTACTGTTACCCTAGCTTTTAACTCTTGTGCAGCAACGTTTTTTATTGCCAAACTAAAAAATAAAAAGTATATATATTTATGCATTGCTTAATTTAATAATAGTGTTTACAATATCTGTGGCTACTTCCCTTTTTGATTTTGTTTCAAAAAAATATTCATTTTCTGCTTTGTCAAAAATAGTTATTTTATTAGTGTTTTCGCCAAAACCAGCTCCTTTATCATTTAATGAGTTTAGTACAATCATATCAGCGTTTTTGGATTTTAACTTTCCTATAGCATATTCCTTTTCGTTATTTGTTTCTAGGGCAAAGCCCACTAAAAATTGGTTGCTTTTCTTTACATCGCCAAGGCATTTTAAAATATCCTTAGTTTTTGTTAACTCTATTGTAAAAACGTCTTCTTTCTTTTTTATTTTATCTTTAGCAATTGTTACTGGTGTGTAATCAGCTACAGCCGCACTCATTACAGCAATATCCATATCTGCAAAAATGGTTGTACAAGCTTGGTGCATTTGTGCTGCCGATTTTACATTTTGTACCTTAATTTTATTATTAATTTTTTCGGTAGATGGTCCTATTACTAATGTTACATCTGCCCCTCTTTTTGCCATTTCCTCGGCTATAGCAATACCCATTTTTCCGCTTGAATAATTGCCGATAAAACGTACAGGATCTATAGCTTCGTAAGTAGGCCCTGCTGTAACCATTACTTTTTTACCAACCAACTCATTTTTGGTCAAAAAAAAATTGTTTAGGTAGTCAACAATTATTTCAGGCTCAGCCATTCTTCCTTCTCCTATTAAGCCACTTGCCAGCTCCCCATTTTCTACTGGTATTATTTGGTTTTGATACGATTGCAATTTTTGCAAATTATTGTTTGTAGTAGCATGGTTCCACATATCTTCATCCATTGCTGGTGCAACAATTACTGGGCAGGTTGCCGATAAATAAACAGCCATCAACAAATTATCGCATAAGCCAGTAGCCATTTTAGCCAATGTGTTACAACTAAGTGGGGCAATAAGCATTACATCTGCCCATCTTCCTAGTGCAACATGGTTAGCCCAAGAATCGTTGCTAGCAATATCAATAAGCACATCGTTTTTTGATAAGGTAGATAGTGAAAGAGGTGTTACAAAATCTTTGGCAGCATTCGTCATTATTACTTTTACTATTGCACCTTGCTTTATTAGTAAACGTATTAAAAAAGTTGCCTTGTAAGCCGCTATACTTCCACTTACCCCTAATAATATTTTTTTGTTGGTTAAACTCATAAAAAAACCCCGATAAGTCGGGGTATAAAATTATACATTCTTGTGCAAAGATGTTGCTAAATTATTGGTAAAGATTAGCTAAACAAATCTTCATCGTTTTTACGGAAATATACTTTATCATCCATAAACTCGGCTGTAGCTAATAAAGCAGGATTTGGCATACGTTCGTAAGCCTTAGAAATTTCTATCTGCTCTTTATTTTCATGAATTTCTTCTAAACTATCCGTATGGCTTGCAAACTCTTCTAATTTACTATGCAACTCTTCCTTAAGTGTTATGTTTATTTGGTTTGCTCTTCTTGCAATAATTGAAATAGACTCATATAAATTACCTGTTTTTGCCTTTATATCGGATAATTTTTTTGGTTCTACAACATTACTAGTATTACCGCTTAGCTGACGACGTAATTTGCTCATTTTTTATTTCTTTAATATGATTTAAACTTAAATTATTAAAACTTTCTGCATCCTTTAAATACTTACTTTCCGGGTATCTGTCTACAAAATCTTGATACTCTGCAATTACTTTTTCATATCGTTCAATCTGCTTTTCAACTATACTCATTTTAGCAAATTTGTAGTACGATTTTACAATACGTAATTTATATTCATCCCCTTTTGTACTTTCTGGGTAGCCATTCAATAAATTAGTGTATGCCAGTGCTGCTGCTCTATGTTGCCCTAAATTATAATATAAATCGGCTGCTCTATACTCTTTCAATTCCAACTTTGCCCTGCATTTATCAATAATTTCTGTAGCCTCTGCAATTCGGGAAGATGAGCCTGGATGCCTATTGATAAAAGACTGTAACATACCAATTGCTTTTATTGTGTTCACTTGCTCAAGCTCTACCTTTGGCGATTGTTTGTAATAGCTAATTGCATGCATGTAATCAACTTCCTCTGCCTTTGCACTATTAGGAAAAACCTCTAAAAAGCCTTTAAATAAACTTTCTGCATTGTTGTACATTTTCATGTAATAAAAGCAAAAGGCATCTTTATAATATAGTTCTTCAAACTTTACGTTTCCTTTAAATACTGGAAAAAGTTCCTCATATAAAACCTGAGCATTTTTGTACTTTTTTTGTTCAAAATACAAATCGGCCATTTTTAGTTTATACTCGTAATCTTTACTTTTAAGTACTTTATTAAATTTATTACAACTGGTAAATACCAATAAACTTAAAAGAACAGCTATAAATAGTTTAGTTATACGCATAAAGGAGTGCAAAATTAAAGGAATTTACTCAAAAATGAAGTTATTTATGTTTCTAACCAAAAAACAATCGTTAATAGTTTGATAAATAGAATTTTGGCGTAAGTTCCTTAACCTCTTAATGGTATAATCGATATTAAAATTACAGTACCATCTTTCTTTACCGATAAAACTTAATCGTTATGGGGTTGAAGAAAAATCAACATTTCAATATTACTCCATTAACCACTTTTTAAAAAATAACTATTGTTATAGTTTTTCTGTTCTTTATCTTTTCGAGAAAAATTAGGGTAATTAGGTAAAAAAGCCTCCCAATATTGGGAGGCCTTATTATTAAGCAAAAAGTAAAATCTTTTAAGCTCTTTATATTTTGGTATTAATTACCTTTTACATCAACGGTGTTTTTATCACCACCATCAACTATACATTCAGTAGTTATTCTGTCTGCACTAATACCGCCAACTTCTACTAAGTAATTTTTAACTTTCTCTAATTTTGCAGTACAATCAGCTTGAGATCTTTTATCTGTTGCAGGGTAACCGTTTATAGTAATAGTGCAAGTTGGAGATTGCTTTAATTTAGAAGCAACAGTAGCCAACATAGCTTTATTATCAGCTGTTAAACTAGAACCTTTCATTGATAAACTTGGGTAGTCAGAAGGACAAACTTTAGTGTCTTCAACTTTAGTTGTACAACAAGCAGGATCTGGACACTTACCAATACCGTCGGCATCAACTGGTTGACACTCAGTAGGAGTAATTAATTGCTTGTCCTTACAATCTGGAACACCATCACCATCAGTATCTTTAGTTACACCATGAGTATCAACTGGGCAACCAGCAGGAGTATTAGGTTCGTTATCTAAGTGATCACAAACTCCATCACCATCAGCATCTGGGCAATCGCTCTTAGGAAACTTAATTTTCTTATTAGGAAACTCATCATAAGCATAATCCAATGG
>JANNWD010000438.1:0-4233 GCA_031408315.1 Bacteroidota bacterium | reverse complement strand
TAAAAAAGATAAAAAAGTAAATATTTTTACCCAAAATTTTGATAAGCCCATTAAGTGCTCTCCATCAACCATTTGGCTAACGGCAATAGCTAATCCTACACTACCCATTAATATTGTAATTATTAATTGAGATATGCCACCTGCAATAGAAAGTGATACTGCTTGTAAACGTTTACCCTCTTGTACAAACAAAACCCTACCGCCATACTCACCAATACGGTTAGGGGTATTTAACGAAAGTGCTACACCGCTTAGTACTGATTTTACTGCCGTAAAAAATTTCATAGGTTGAATACGGGTAATTAAAATTTGCCATTTTCTACTCTCTAACCCCCAGTTGCAAAAGGCTAGTAATATAATTAGCCAAAAAAGAGGAGCTTGCTTACCAAAAGGAGCTTGTTTTATTAGTTGAATACTCTCGTAAAGACCCTGCTGCTGCCTTACCTGATTGTATAACGAATAAAATAACCAAGCCGCTAATAATGGACCAAGTACCCAATTGATTATTATTTTAATACTTTTGTTCAATACACAATGTTAGGATTTTTTTATGAGGTAAAATTGATAGCTATTGCAACAAAAAAAAAACATTATTTTAGGAATTGACCCAGGCACTATTATGATGGGATACGGACTAATAGAAATTAAAAACAATAAACCCATATTGTTAGAAATGGGTGTGCTTAAGCCTGGCAAAGTAAGCGATACCTACAAAAAATTACAGTTAATTTTTAATACAGTGAGTGGGTTAATTACAAAATACCAACCCACTTCATTTGCTATTGAAGCCCCTTTTTTTGGTAAAAATGTGCAGAGTATGCTAAAGTTGGGTAGGGCACAAGGGGTTGCTATTGCAGCTGCAATGCGGCATGGGTTAGATGTTACAGAATATTCTCCTAAAAAAGTAAAACAAAGTGTAACTGGCAATGGCAATGCAGATAAGGAGCAAGTAATGAAGATGTTGCAACATATTTTACAATTTACCGAAGACCCCAAACATTATGATGCTACAGATGCTTTGGCGGTGGCGGTTTGCCATCATTTTCAAAATGGGCCAACAAGTACTGCCACTAAAACTAAAAAAACTAAAGGCTGGGATGATTTTGTGAAGAGTAATCCTGAAAGAGTAAAGAAGAAATAATTGATTAATCTAAAGGGTTGACAACCTTTTAAAGGTTGTTAACCCTAAACAAAGGATAAACTTCATTAACCGCTAATTAACATTAGTATTTTTATAAAAAACAAACTTTGCAATAGCGATGGTTTCGTTTGGCTTACTTAGTCAGGCGAAGTCGTTTGACCAAGTAAAAATGACCATACGTTCAAAAACATTACGCCTTGCATTATTAATTAGCACCATTTTGGTGGCTATAATTATTGTTGTGCAATTATTTTGGCTGCAAAAAATTTATAAGTACGAAGAAAAGCAGTTTAATATAAACGTATCTAAAAGCATAAAAAGCATGTATGCTAAAATGGAGCTGGTGAATGATGTTAGCGATATTGTGCAAAAAGTAATTGAAAACCCAAAGCCAGATTTGTATTTAGTAAGAATAGATTGTACCCCTCCATTACAAAGTTTATGGACAAACCTAAAAGAAGAATTAACAGATTTTGATGTTTTTACCGATTGCCAAGCGGCGGTATATAGTAAAGAAGAAAAAAAGTTTATAGGAGAGCAATACATTGATTTACCCGATAGTTATCATTCCCCAGATAGGCAACACCCAACGCCAGTTTTTACAAAAGATTATTCTTACATTGAATTATTTTTTCCTCATAGAGGGCAATATATAATTAAGCAAATGGCTTTTTGGTTTGCTAGTAGTGCTTTATTGTTATTAGTTTTAGTAGGTTTATCGGCAAGTATATTTTATTTATACAAGCAAAAATTTTTAAACGAAACACAAAAAGATTTTGTCAATAATTTTACACATGAGTTTAAAACGCCGCTATCGGTAATTAAAATTGCAGCCGATGTTTTACAACAAAAAAATATTGCCCAACACACAGATAGGTTAACTAATTATGCAAGTATTATTGCACAGCAAACTACACACTTGCAAGGGCAAGTGCAACGCTTGTTAGAAATTGCTTATACCGATAGAACATCTTTATCTTTAGAAAAAGAGGCAGTGGATTTTGTTACTTTATTGCAACAAGCAGTAAATGATATGCAGCCATTAATAGCCGAAAAAAATGCAACAGTTACAATTCCACCTGTACCAACTAAGTTTATGGTAAATGCAGATAAAGCTTATTTATCGCTAGCGTTTATAAACTTAATTGAAAATGCATTGAAGTATGCCATTAAGCCTGTTATTACTATTTCTTTTAAGGAAGAGGGAAATAATTATACCATGCAAATAAAAGATAATGGTATTGGTATTGATGCAAAATATCACAAAAAAATATTTGACCGTTTTTTTAGAGTACCCCATGGCGAAATACACCATACCAAAGGTTTTGGACTTGGTTTAAGTTTTGTAAAAAAAGTGGTAGATGCACATAGTGGAAATATTGCCTTACAAAGTAAATTAGGAAGCGGCAGTACATTTATAATATCTATACCAAAAAAATAAATAACTATGAGTAAAGCAAATGTTTTATTGGCAGAAGATGATGTAGCACTAGGTTTTGTAATTAAAGATAATTTAATGCATGAAGGTTTTGAGGTAACACACTGTACCGATGGTGAGCAGGCTTGGCAGCAGTTTCAAAAAAAATCGTTTGATATTTGTTTGTTAGATATTAATATGCCGGTAAGAGATGGCTTTTCGTTAGCCAAAAAAATACGCCAACAAAGTGATGTAATTCCTATTTTATTTTTAACCGCAAAAAGTTTAGAAGAGGATAAAATAAAAGGTTTTCAAGCAGGGGCAGATGATTATATTACCAAGCCCTTTAGTATTGCCGAATTACAATTGCGTATGGAAGTATTTTTACGGCGTACCAAAAAATTATTGGCAGATGATATTGAGGAATATCAAATTGGTAAATTAAAATTTGTATACAACGAATTAAAAATTTATAATGGTGCAGATGTTATATCACTCACCCAACGGGAGTGTGACTTACTCCGTTTTTTTGCACAGCATATAAATAAGGTATTAAAAAGAGAAGAGGTGTTACGTAATGTGTGGGGTAAAGAGGACTATTTTTTAGGAAGAAGTATGGATGTATTTATTACTAAACTTCGTAAATACTTAAAGGCCGACCCTACAGTTGTTTTAGAAACTATACATGGTGTGGGGTTTAGATTGTTGACAGGGGAGTAGAAATATTTTTTTGCCCTTTCAAATAATTTATCGTATATTTAATTATCATATTCGTACTATGATTTATAACCAATTACATATTATACCCCCCCATAAGATATTAGCTTTTAGCTATACCAGTTTCATTGTAATATATAAGTATGTTGAGCCGCCGTATGGTTAATTATTATACAGCCATAAAAAGCAAATAATAATTCTCCTAACAAACAAAACATACAACAATGAGAACAATACACAAACCAACCCCAATTTTAACCGCTTTAATTATAGCCGCTATGTTTGTAACCACCTTTAGCAGTTGCAAAAAGGATATTAGTTACTCCACCCCTAATTTTGATTTATCGCAAATGCAAAAGTCAAAAGCTAAAGTTCTAAAACAAATTGAAAATACTGGTGGTATTCCACAAATCTTTAATACAAATATTGCAACAAAAATGCAATGGGTAGATAAAAATAGTAACCCAATTGACGCTTCCAATCAACTCGTTAGTGTATGTAACTGGGATTATCCCAGCTATTGCAATCTTGTACAATATGCAAGAGTTTATAATTGTGGTACACCCCAAGGTTATAGACTATCTTTTAAGTACAGAGTTTCATGGAATAATAATATTGTTGCTCAAAATACAGTAAATGGAACTACTTATTTTACAAGCGGCCAAATAAGTATTTACAATATTAATAGTGGAAATTTTGAAACATCCGAAAATGCTGCTGTGCAAATAATTAACGATTTAGGCATTGATCCTAATAACAATGCTCACAATATTTTTGAAGTTAATTTTATTAGTGAAAATTTTATTGATGCTGCATATATTAATGGCGGGGTTGCAGGAGATTATGAAATTAGAGTTGGAGCTGAGTTTGCTACCGATTGTACAAATGGGCAAAGTGCCAATTTATGGATAGTGCCTGTAACGGCATTTGGCTTTACTGGCGAAAGTGGTAATAACCC